>JAOUCS010000065.1 GCA_029859645.1 Lysobacterales bacterium
ATCGCCAATAAAATCGTCGGCTACGAAGTCGTAAAGCCGGAAGAAGAAATTACCAAAAGGGAAGAACCGAAAGTCGATTCCCAGGAAAGACCGTCAGCCACCATCATCCGTATGACCGAGCGTGTAGCGCGACCGGAAGGCATGGAGGCGCTTGAGGGATCCACTTATAAAATCAAGACTCCGCTCGATGATCACGCCATGTACGTTACGATCAATGACATCATATTGAACCAGGGTACAGAGCACGAGCAGCGCCGGCCTTTCGAAATATTCATCAACTCAAAGAACATGGATCATTTTCAATGGATCGTGGCTTTGACCCGGTTGATGTCTGCGGTATTCCGGAAAGGCGGTGATGTGACGTTCCTGGCAGAAGAACTGCAGGCTGTTTTTGACCCCAGGGGCGGCTATTTCAAGCCCGGTGGTAAGTTCATGCCTTCAATTATCGCAGACATCGGCGCCGTCATTGAGCACCATCTGCAAAAAATCGGACTGATGGAAAAAGAAGAGTTGTCGGAGCAACAGCAACTCATCCTGGATCAGAAACGGGCAGAAGCGGAAGCGACCACCACAGCGCCAAAACCGGTCGATATAGAGGGCGATGCCGGGTATCCAGCCTCGGCGACGTTGTGCAACAAGTGTCATACCAAAGCGGTCGTGATCATGGACAACTGTGCAACTTGCCTGTCCTGCGGTTATTCGAAGTGCGGCTAGTGCCTGGCGCGTGTTACTGCATCTAGCCTGGATAGTACCGTTAGTACTGATCATCGCTTTTCTTGCTTCACCCCGCTTCAGGGGTGACATCGCCGAAAGGCGCACCCGCCGCATACTCGCCAACGGGCTGGAAAAAAATCGATATACATTGCTGAACGATGTGCTTCTGCCTGCCGGCGGAGGCACCGTCGGGATTGATCACATCGTGGTATCCCGTTTTGGCTTATTCGTCATTGAAAGCCGGCATGTCAGTGGTTTCATTTCGGGCAGTGAATTTCAGGATCGATGGAAGCAGGAAAGCTGGGGGCGCAGTAAACGAATCGATAACCCGATGCATCATAACGTGAAACAGGCTGAAACCCTGGGCCGGCTGCTTGCAATGCCTTTAACGAAGATTCATCCAATCGTTGTTTTGACCGGGCACAAGGGACTGCGAAACCGTGCTCCCGACCACCTGGTGCCTGCTGAACAGCTGATCCGGTATATTCGTAAAAAGGGTACTCATGTGCTGGAGCCGGAACAGGCTGAAAGGGCATTAAGAATGATCGGGGAGATGCGCGTCAACCCGGCTGGACCTTCGCGCACCGATCGGTGGGTGCTGATGAATGTTTTGCTGGTTATCGTGCTACTGGCGGGCATCTGGCTGGCTTTCGGTGATGAAATCCGGAGTGTGCAGGAACTATGGTCGAAAACGCAGGAGCAGCGTGTGTCGCCCGAACAGTTTCATCCAGACGGCAGCCGCAAGTCGGAGCAGGAGCTATGGGAGGATTCACTGATTTGCGCCTGGTCAGGAGATACCGGGCGATGTACCTGTTACGAGCCGGATGGGGACAGGGTAGATATCGAGCTGTCCAGGTGCCGGTCGCTGGCGGAACGCGGGTCCGTATTGAAGCAGTGAATCAGGAACCAGCCCGCCCTGATTTGATCGAGCCGATCAGGCTGGCGACGATGACTGCGAGGTAAAACATGCCGGTGACCGCCTCCAGTACCACCAGCACTTTCGCCATCGGGGTGGCTGGGCTGATGTCGCCATAACCCAGGGTCGTCAGCGTGACGAAACTGAAGTAGGTGGTGGTCGATAGGTTGTCGTACCAGGCAACCGCCTCCACGCCCTTGAGCGCATGTGGCGAAAATTCCAGTAGCAAGGTGTACAGAATGGAAAAAATATACCCAATCAGGATGTACAGCGCCACCGAGCCGACAATGATGTTGAAATCTACTTTGCCGGTGAGTAAAACCTGGCTGCCTACCAGCCAGGCAGCGCCAAGCATAAAAATCAACAGCAGGCTAAGATAAAAAAACTCGAAATAATACAAGTCGGTGCTGTTTCTTGCCGCGATCGTGAAAATCATGATGCCGATGAGAACCAGGAATCCCCTGGCCCATTTGCGGTTGGTTTGCAAACTGAGCAAGGAAAGAAGCAACAGAGCCACACTGGAAAACTCGATCAGCCTGATCGCCGATGAATCAGACATTTCCTCGGTGGCTGCGCTGGCCAGCATGAGTCCGATCATTGAAATCGTCAGCCAGATAAAATGATTTTTTTCGTGCACCAGGTGCATCAACTAATTCCCATCGAAAAACCGTAGAATATAATACTCCAAATTCAATCGAAGCTTACCTTCCGGAACTTCCGATGCAACTGGCCGAAGAGATTATCCTGAAAAAACGCGATGGCTTGTCGCTGAGTCAGGCTGAGATCAGGGCCTTCATCGACGGTGTTTCAAACCACAGCGTATCAGATGCCCAGATTGCGGCATTTGCGATGGCCATCTTTTTTAATGGCATGACCCTGGGCGAAGAAAAAGACCTGACCCTGGCGATGCGGGACAGCGGCGAAGTGCTGTGCTGGGAAAACCTGGACGGCCCGGTTCTGGATAAGCATTCTACCGGCGGGGTAGGTGACCTGGTCAGCCTGCTGCTTGGGCCGATCGTTGCCTCGTGTGGCGCGTATATTCCGATGATTTCAGGCCGCGGCTTGGGGCATACCGGAGGAACCCTGGATAAGCTCGACAGCATTCCCGGTTTTGACACCCGGCCGGACAAGGCCCGATTTCAGCAACTGGTGAGGGAAAACGGTATTGCAATAATTGGCCAGACGGATGACCTGGCCCCGGCAGACCGTCGAATTTACGCGGTCCGGGATGTGACTGCGACGGTTGCATCTACGCCGCTGATCATTTCCTCGATACTGTCGAAAAAACTGGCGGAAGGGCTGGATGCCCTGGTGATGGATATCAAATACGGTTCCGGGGCCTTTACACCGAAAGCCGAACAGGCTGTCAAGCTGGCGCGGAACATCTCGCGGGTAGCAGCTGCAGCCGGCTTGCCTTGCAACGCGGTGGTGACCGATATGGAACAACCGCTGGCCTGGTCGGCGGGCAACGCCCTGGAGGTTCGCGAAGCGGTTGCGTTTCTGAAAGGGGAAGAACAGCACGCCAGGCTGGCCATGGTAGTGGAAGAGCTGTCTGCAGAGTTACTGTTGTTGGGCGGACTGGCCGGCACTATTGAGGAAGGACGACAGATGGTTCGGGGTGCTCTGGAATCCGGTCGTGCCGCCGAACAGTTTGCGGCTATGGTTACAGCCCAGGGAGGCCCTGCAAGCCTGTTGGATAACCCGGAGCTGTTTTTGCCCGCGGCGGCCATTGCCCGGCCTGTTTTTCCAGTAACCGCGGGATACGTGAACGCCATTGACACCCGGGCCATCGGAATGGCGGTCATCTCACTGGGTGGCGGCAGGCAAAGGGTCGATGATGCCATTGATCCTTCAGTCGGCATTTCGAACATCCGCGGCATTGGCTTCCAGGTTGACGCCGAGGTCCCTCTGGGATTCGTCCACGCGGCGAGGGAAGAGGACTGGAATCGTGCCGCGGATCAACTGAGAAATGCCTGCAAAATTGGTGCTGAGGCGATTGAACTTCAGCCGGTCATCCATGCACGGATAGAAGGAAGTAGCATGAATGAGTGAATTTAGTCCGGTTTTCCTGCAGCTGAAAGAGCAGGCCGTCGTTGCCTCCGCACATTCCTATGCTCCGTACAGTCATTTTCCGGTGGGCGCATCGGTGATAGGGCAGGACGGCAAGATCTATAGCGGCTGTAACGTTGAGAATGCTTCTTTCGGGTTGACGCAATGCGCAGAGCGATCTGCACTGACCGCAGCAATTTGTGATGGTGCGCGGCCGGGTACTCTGCAAACCCTGGTGATTTATACCCCCGGAGACCGGGCCCATTCGCCCTGTGGTGCCTGCAGGCAGGTCATGCATGAATTGATGGCTGAAGATTCATGGGTCATCTCGTGTTGTGACAGCAATGACCGGTTGCAGTGGACTCCTGCGCAGTATCTCCCGGACCCATTTGTTCCGGACGCGCTGCTGAAATGACGTCGATGGATATTGACACGCAGCACCTGCTGAATGCCCAGACCGGCAAAATAAGCTGGAAGGAACTGGCCCGGCATTTTGCCCGTGGTGCGGTGGTCTGCGTCGGCGCCGGCCAGGACCTGGTTCTGATTGCTGAATGCCTGGTCAGGGACCAGGCCGATGAAATAGCCAGGCTGTACGACAAGGGTGCTTTGCATCGTGCGACGGATGAGGACGCCTCAGGCTGGGAGCAGCGCAACAGTGAATTCTGGGCCGTCGTGGTTGCGCCCTGGGTATTGGTGCAGGAATTGTGAACAGACTGGTGTCGGCCCGGCAGAATTAATAAATACCGGGCACAAGAATTTTACGGCTAGCCGGATAATCGGGAAATCGCTCGCGATACCATCGATGGTTGGAGATGGCGCGCGGGGCGAGATTACAGAACGTAAAGAGAGCGAAGGCCACTCCTGCCAGTGACCAGGTCAGAATCGCCCACCCGGTCCATTGCAGAATCTCGCCGAAGTAATGGGGGGAACTGACCCAGCGGAACAATCCGCCCTGGGGAATGCGGTAAGCGGTTTCTCCCGGTTTCCGCAGCCGCCTGATGGTCCGGTCCGCCGTGAAGTGCACCAGGAAACCGGCTGCGAAGATCAGAGCCCCGATGATAAAATGCAGATTGAACCACGGTGCAGCCCGCCTGCCCGCATCCAGCAGGGCTTCCGCATTGTTGTAACCGTTCAGCGAATTGAAAGCGATCGCGAACAGCACCAGCAGGGCAGGAAAGGTTTTATCCGATGGCTGCATCAGGGCTGGAAAAACAAACGTGCGGTAGCTGTAGTGAAACAGCCAGAAACACAATGGGATCAGGGCCTGCGGGCTGCTGCCTGCGGGATTGCTTAATACCAGCAAGCTAATCACCAGCAGCGCGGGTAATTCCATCAATACCCAGGCGGCCCGGTTCGGTAAATTCGGACCCCAGCCTGCCTGGTAATGCCGGCCATAAGGGGCGGTGATTCGCAACAGGCTCAGCAGGACCAGCGGGCAGAGCGCAAATTGGATGGCCAGAGGTATATTCATGGTCGCATCTTGCCAGACTTTCGCTATCATGCGCCAATGAGAATACTTTTCAGAAAATTACACCGCTGGCTGGGGCTGCTGATGGCCGTTCAGATCGTTGCCTGGATGGGCAGTGGGCTTTACTTCAGTCTGATACCGATTACCGAAATCCGTGGCGAACACCTGACCCGGTCGATGCCGCCACCAGTCAAGCAACAAATACCGGAACTGGCGCATCCCGATCGCGTCCGGGTCCTGCTTGATCGCGAATTCGGCCCGGATTGGGAGCTTCTTGGGCTGGAACTCGTCAGCGTGGATGGCGCGCCCCGGTGGCAGGTAGAAGTGCAAACCGATGAGAAAGTCCTGCTGCGCCTGGTCGCCGCTGATGGTGCCCGGATCCAACCGCGCCTGACAGCGGAACAGGCGAAAATCCGTGCGGCACAATGGTTAAAGACAGCGGCTGTGCCTGACTCAGTCGACTGGATAGAAGACTTGTCGCAGAGCCCGGAAATCCGCGGCAGGGACCTGCCGGTATGGAAAGTGACGTTCAGCCAGCCTGACCGGGTCAACCTCTATATTCACCCGTGGACAGGTGATTTGCTGGCGCGGCGAACCCAGCAATGGCGCATATTCGATTTCCTGTGGATGCTGCATATCATGGATTTTGACACCCGCGATAATTTCAATCATCCCCTGTTGCAGGTCGCTGCGGCGCTGGGATTGGTGGTGGCCCTGGGCGGCGTCATTTTATGGGCGATAACAACGCGTCTGTTTCGCCGGAGTCGGAAGCAGACAGACCTGGTCACCGGCTGACTTCCAGGACCTTGGCGCCCCGGATGTGGCCCTGCTTCAATTCCAGCAGTGCCTGGTTTGCCTTTTCCAGTGGATAAATGGTGACGCTCGGGTGCAGGGGAATTTTTTCTGCCAGCCGCAGGCATTCCCGTACATCCTTGCGTGTAACGTTAGCCACCGTAGTCAGCGTTTTCTCTCGCCACAGGTGCCGGTCGTAGTCCAGTTGCGCCATTAAGTCCCGGTCGCCGGATTCCTTGCGAATAGCATTGATGACCAGGCGGCCACCCGGTTCAAGGGCTTCCATCGCGGCAAGCACAGGCAGCCAGGCCGGGGTCGTATCAATAATGGCATGCAGTCCATTTGCGGGCACGTCCGTGGTGTCTCCCGCCCAGGTAGCGCCGAGGTCCAGGGCAAAGCTGCGTTCCTGCTCGCTGCGGGCGAATACGAAAATCTCTGACTCGGGGTAGAGGTGCCGGGCCATCTGCAATACCAGGTGGCCTGAAGCACCGAAACCGGTGAGCCCCAGTCGCTGGCCGTTCAGCAAGCGGCAAAGCCGCAAAGACCGAAACCCCACGGCGCCGGCACACAGCAAAGGGGTTGCTTCCAGGCTGCCGATTGAATCTGGAACCGGGTGAACAAAATCCTGGGGCGCAGTCATATATTCAGCATAACCGCCCCCGACATCCCGCCCGCAAGCACAAAAATCAGGGCACAGGTTCTCGGTTCCCGCCAGGCACCACTGGCAAGCGCCGCAGGCAGAGTGGATCCAGGCGACTCCGACGCGTTTCCCTACCCATCCCGGGGAGCAACCAGGGCCGGCTTCAACCACTGTGCCCACTACCTGGTGTCCCGGCGTCATGGGCAGTGAAACGGGTGCTGTTCGACCTTCGATTTCATCTATTTCGGTGTGACACACACCACAGGCGAGCACCCGGATCAATAAGTGTTTTTGCTGAACCTGTGGCAGTGGAATAAAGCGCCGCTCCAACGGCGGATGGGTGGCGCTAATGGAACCCAACTGAACGATTTGCATCGCAAGCATCTGGGCGGGGAGCGTATCCATCATGTAGATGATAATAGCGGGAATCTGGTTGACCGTTGACGGTAGTCATTCAATCTTGCTGACACTGGTATAAAATGAAAACTGGGGTGCCCTTTGATCTTGGAGATACATTATGTCCGGTTACAACAAAATTGCTGTTGCGATTGACCTGAGCAGCGAGTCGACTGCCGTGTTGAAACGGGCGCTCGATGTGGCCGCGCCGGAAGGTGAAATTCACTTGCTCTATGTCCAGGAACCCATGGACTCTGTGTACATGGGGGTAGTGCCTTATGGGCCCGTGTTCGTCGGCATGGATGAGGTTGAGGAAAATTTGCGATCCGAGCTGCGGCAAAAACTCGATACCATCGGAGAAGAGGTCGGTATTCCCGAATCCGGCCGTCACTTTCTAAGCGGGACGCCCGCCCGCGAAATTCGACGGTTTGCGGAAGAGCACGCAATGGATCTGATCGTGCTCGGAACTCACGGGCAAAAAGGTGTTCAGTTACTGCTCGGCGCCACGGCGAATTCTGTGTTGCATGGCTCCAGTTGCGACGTTCTGGCTGTTCGGGTTTATGATGCCGAATAATTGAACGCTGCCTGGCTGACCGCTTTCTTTGCCTGCCTGGCCTGGTCAGCTTGGCAGCCTCATGACTATCCGACCTGGTGGCTGGAGGTAGCGCCAGCCTTGCTGGCGTTTGTCATCCTGGTTTTTACCCGCAAGCGTTTTCCGCTGACGCCGCTCGCCTATTGGCTGATTTTGGTGCATTGCCTGGTGCTGATGGTGGGCGGGCATTACACCTATGCCGAGGTTCCGCTGGGCGACTGGGTCAGTCAGTGGATGGGCGGAGAGCGTAACAATTACGACAAGCTGGGTCACTTTGCACAGGGCTTTATCCCTGCCATCGTGATTCGGGAGATCCTGGTCAGGAACCAGGTGGTGGCTCGCCGGGGCTGGCTTTCATTGATCGTGATCAGTATCTGCCTGGCTTTCAGCGCTTTTTACGAACTGATCGAGTGGTGGGTAGCCTTGCTCAGTAGCGAGGCGGCCGAATCTTTCCTCGGTACGCAGGGATATGTCTGGGATACTCAGTCAGACATGTTGCTGGCGCTGATCGGCGCCTCGATGGCGCTGGCGGTGCTTGGCCGGCTACATGACCGTCAAATTGCAAATGTTGGATCCTGAGTGCTTTGAATACCATGCCGGCTTCATCTGCAACAGCGAGGCTGACCGCTTGCTGGCGCGATTTCGCGAGGAGCTCGCCTGGCGGCAGGACAGGATTCAGCTGTTTGGCCGCCAGGTACTGCAGCCCCGCCTGGTCGCCTGGTATGGCGACCCGGAGGCCCGTTATTCCTATAGCGGCCTGCAACTCGAGCCAACGCTCTGGCACCCGCTTTTATATGAGCTGAAGGAACGGATTGAATTCGCCACCGGCCGTCATTTCAATGCCGCGCTGGCCAATGCCTATCGTGATGGCAGTGACAGCATGGGCTGGCACAGCGACGATGAAAAAGAATTAGGGTCAGAGCCCTTTATTGCATCCATCAGCCTGGGCCAGGAACGCAGGTTCCTGGTGAGGAAAAAAGGACAGAAATCTTTCGCCATTGATTTACAGCATGGCAGCTTGCTGGTCATGAAAGGGCCGTCGCAGCAACGTTATCAGCATAGCCTGCCAAAAACGCGCAGGCCGATGGGCATGAGGGTTAACCTGACGTACCGGATGATTCGAGGTCAAACGGATTCTGATCAACAGCGCCAAACCGCCGAATAATCCTGGCCGCGATACCTTCCGAATCCAACCCTGCCTGGTGCAGGCATTGCTCACGTGTTGCATGCTGGATGTAGTCATCACCCAGACCGATATTGAGGATATCCAAAGGCAGGCCTTCCGCTGCAAGCAGTTCATTGACACCGCTGCCCGCGCCGCCTGCGATGGCGTTTTCCTCAACCGTCACGATTTGGGTGTGGCTCCCCGCAACTGATAGTATTGCCTCGCGATCCAGGGGCTTGACGAATCGCATATTGAGCAGAGTAGCATTCAGTTTTTCAGCCACTGGTTTGCAGGGCTCCACCATGCTGCCAAAAGCGAGGATGGCCAGCCGGTTTCCCTGGCGCAGCGTCACGCTCTTGCCCAGTGGAAGGGCCGTCATCTGCTTTTGTATCGCGACTCCAGGCCCTGTTCCGCGCGGATAACGCACCGCCGCCGGGCCCTGGTGGAGGAAGCCGGTGTAGAGCATCTGCCGGCATTCGTTTTCATCGGCGGGGGCCATGATGACCATGCCGGGAATGCAGCGCATGAAACTGAGATCGAAGCTGCCTGCATGTGTTGGTCCATCTGGTCCGACCAGGCCGGCTCGATCAATCGCAAACAGAACCGGCAGGTCCTGCAAGGCGACATCGTGTATCAACTGGTCGTAGGCCCGTTGCAGAAACGTACTGTAGATGGCGACCACCGGGTGAGTGTCTTCACAGGCCATACCTGCAGCCAGCGTGACACTGTGTTGCTCAGCAATGCCCACATCAAAATACCGATCCGGGAAACGTTGATGAAATTCAACCAGGCCGGATCCCTCGCGCATGGCGGGAGTAATGGCCAGCAGACGCTTGTCCTGCTCAGCCATGTCGCACACCCACTCACCAAAAACCTGGGTGTAGCTGGGCTTTGATTTTCCGCTGGAGGGTTTGGCAACCACTCCGGTTTCAGGGTTGAACGGCCCAACGGCATGGTACTTGACCGGGTCTTTCTCAGCGGGCTCATAGCCCTTGCCCTTCTCGGTGATGATATGCAGCAGGTTCGGTCCGGGTATATCACGGGCAGTGCGAATGGTGCGAACCAGGGTAGGGATATCATGGCCGTCAATCGGCCCCAGGTAATTGAAACCCAGCTCCTCGAAAAGGGTGCTGGGCATGACCATGCCCTTGATATGCTCTTCCCAGCGACTCATGAAGCGCCAGGTGCGCGAATCACGATGCATCAAGCGCTTACCGCGCTCGCGGATACCCGTCATGGTAGGGCCACTCATCAGGCGGCCCAGCATTTTCGTCATGGCTCCGACATTGGGGGAAATGGACATCTGGTTTTCGTTCAATACCACCAACAGATCATTATCTAGATCGCCGCCATGATTGAGCGCTTCGTAAGCCATCCCGGCGGTCATCGCGCCGTCACCGATGATCGCGACGCACTTGCGGTCTTCCTGCTGCGTTGCCGACGCGACCGCCATGCCGAGGGCAGCGCTGATCGAGGTTGAGGAATGGCCGGTGCCGAACGTGTCGTATTCACTTTCCGATCGTTTCGGAAAGGGTGCAAGGCCCTGTTTCTGCTTGATGGTGGTGATGCTTCCGGCACGCTCGCACAGTATTTTGTGTGGATAGGCCTGGTGACCCACATCCCATACGATTCGATCATCGGGCGTTTCGTAGAGGAAGTGCAAAGCAACGGTCAATTCCACACACCCCAGCCCTGCGCCGAAATGGCCGCCACTGGTGGCCACGGATTCTATCAGGTAACGTCTCAGCTCATCGGCAACCTGCGGCAACTGCTCTTCGTCGAGTTGGCGCAGGTCGGCTGGCGAGCTGATGGCGCTCAGTAGTGGGTAATGCTGCTTGTTCATAGGTGTCATTTTAACCGTGCCGCGAGCCGGACGCTATCGATCGCGGCTAATTACATATTCCGCTACCCAGGCCAGGCAGCTGGTGTCACCCTGCATAGCTTGCAGGTGAAAAAGGGCTTCGTCGCGCAGTTCAGAGGCTTTTCTGATGGATTCTTCCATTCCCAGCACTGAAGGAAAGGTGGGTTTATTCAGTGCCCGGTCGGCTTGAGTATTTTTGCCAATCACATCGCTGTTACCTGTTTCATCCAGAATGTCGTCATGCACCTGGAAGGCCAGTCCGATACAGTCGCCGTAAGAGCCCAGGTGATTGATTGTCTCTGGATCAGCACCCCGCAGAATTGCGGGTGTAAGCACCGCAGCCTTGATCAATGCCCCTGTTTTCAATCGATGCATTTTTATCAGCGTGGCTTCACTGATGGGCTGGCCCACGGCGCTTAAATCCAGTGCCTGTCCACCAGCCATTCCAACCGAGCCACAAGCGCTCGCTATCTTGTGAATCACCGCCATCCCATGAGGGTTATTTGGCGGCAATTCCCCCGCCAGGACTTCGAAAGCCAGCGCCTGCAGAGCATCTCCCGCCAGTATGGCGGTTGCCTCGTCATAGGCCTTGTGGCAGGTGGGGCGGCCGCGGCGCAGTTCGTCATCGTCCATCGCGGGCAGGTCATCATGAATCAGCGAATAAGCGTGGATAAATTCGATCGATGCTGCAATCGCGTCCAGTGGCCTGGCGGGCGTTTCGAGGACTCTCCCCGCGGCATAAACCAGTACCGGGCGAATCCGCTTGCCTCCCCCAAGTGACGCATAGCGCATGGCGCCGTGCAGTAGCGCAGGTTCGCAAGTAGCCAGTGGCAGGTACTTGTCGAGGACCGATTCGATACGGCCCTGCCAGGCAGGGATTAAAGCTGCAGGATCAGTCACTGGTATCGATGGGCGCAGCAGTGGTGTCGTCATCAACGTCCATCAGTTGCCTGACGGTTTGTTGCGCGTCATCCAGCACTCCCTGGCAATGCCGGGTCAGTTCTACGCCCCGCTTGAACTGTTTCAGCGACTGGTCGAGGCTGAGGTCGCCTGATTCAAGTTGTTCTACCAGCGCTTCCAGTTCCGCCAGGGATTTCTCAAAATCGGGTAAAGTCGTTTCTTTTTTGCTCATGTCACTCAGCGTTGACAATCCATACGCAGACGAGCCAGGATGGGGTCTGCCGGTTGCCATTTCAGTTTCAGGTCATTTTGGTACAGCCAGGTCTGCAAGCGATGAGCGATGACCCAGTCACCCACAGCAACAGGTTCATCGTCCCAGACCAGCACCGGAATTCCGGGTCTCAGCCAGGGCGGGATCAGAGCAGACTGAAATAACTGTTTAAGCTTTAGCCTTGGCCCCTCCGGGCGCACCCGGATTTTATCGCGGCTTTCGCGTGAGCGCACCTGCCAGGCTGACGGAATTTCCGCACTTTTACCTTTCAGCAGCAATCGGCCCAGGTCAGGGCCCAGATCGACTTTCATGCCGCTTGTCCAGGCGACGTCCGGGCAGAGCATGAACGGTTTGTGTCGGTGCAGCCAGATGTCAAGCTGGTAACGCTTCATCATCCAGCCTTCCCATTGCACTTCTGCCTGGTTGCCCGGCTCGGCGCCGGCAAGCTGCTCGAGAAATTCACGCAGGCGAGCCTCAGGAAGCACCGGAACTTCATGTCGGCGCAGCCACTGCCGCACAATCAGTGTTTGCATTTCCGGTTCCAGTCCGAGCAACTTCTGCAGCGGCATCTTAATCCGGTCCCTGATCAGGTCACCGGACTGGCTTTCAATGAAAACAGCCATCGCGGTCGCCGTGATCCGCGCGTTCCTGGCTGTGCGTGAGAGCCTCTTGATGACTCCCGGCCAGCGCTCTTCAAGCAGGGGAAAAAGACTCTGGCGAAGATAATTGCGGTCAAAACCGGTATCTGTGTTAGATGGATCATTCAGCCAATCGATGTCTCGGTCCAGCAGGTACTGCTCCAGCTGTCCCCGCCGGCAGTCCAGCAGTGGCCGGGCTACCCAGCCTCTTTCCAGGTTGCGCAGAACAGGAATTCCGGCCAGTCCTTCAACCCCGCTTCCTCTCATCAGGTTAAGAAAGAGGGTTTCAGCCTGGTCCTCGGCGTGATGAGCGGTCAGGTACATTTCTTTGTCTTTGAGGACCCTGGCGACCGCACGATAGCGGCTGTTGCGGGATTTCTCTTCCTGGCTGCTGCGCCCGGCCTGGCCTAGCTCCAATCGTTCCGACTGAAACGGAATGTCCCGCTCCTCGCAGAACCGGCTGCAGTGCTGTTGCCACTCATCCGCGCTGGCCTGCAGCCCGTGATGAAAATGAATCGCCCGGACCGGCGCCGGCAGTTGCTCCCTGGCTTCCCACATGGCCTGCAGTAGCGCCGTTGAATCGGCGCCCCCGCTAAAGCCAACCCAGTAGGTGCGGGCTTTTGGCAAGCGCTCCAGCGCATTCAGTAGTCGCCGGCTATCGAAGACGGATGGTTCAGATTTCACGGAAGCTGTCAGTTCAATCCTGGAACTCGCCGTAACCCAGCAAACGCTGATAGCGTTCTTCGAGCAGGTTATCCACCGTCTTTCGCTCCAGTTCATCCAGCTGTTTTTCGATGCAATCCGCGATTCGTGTTGCCACTTCATCGGGATCTTTATGCGCACCGCCTAGTGGTTCGGGGATCACCTGGTCCACCAGGCCCATCTGTTTCAGACGGTCGGAAGTAATTCCAAGCTGAGTTGCGGCGTCTTCAGCGTTAGCCGCATCCTTCCAGAGGATCGATGCACATCCTTCGGGACTGATCACCGAATAAGTGCTGTACTGCAATATGTTGGTGCGATCTCCGACCCCGATGGCCAGTGCCCCACCGGATCCACCTTCACCGATAATCGTGCAAATCACCGGCGCAGGAAGACGTGACATGACTTGCAGGTTTCGGGCAATGGCCTCGGATTGGCCGCGTTCCTCGGCACCCACACCCGGATAAGCGCCGGGCGTATCGATAAAAGTCAGCAGAGGCAGATGAAACCGGGCTGCAGTATTCATCAAACGCATGGCCTTGCGATAGCCTTCAGGCCTGGGCATGCCGAAATTGCGAAATATTTTTGCCTTGGTATCACGACCTTTCTGTTGACCAATTATCATCACGGAGCGATCCCTGAAGCGGGCCAGGCCGCCAACGATCGCATGGTCGTCGGCAAATGCCCGATCGCCATGCAGCTCGTGAAATTCATCAAAAATCCGATCGACGTAATCGAGCGTATAGGGGCGTAACGGATGCCGGCTAAGCTGAGAGATTTGCCACGGCGTGAGGTCTTTGAAAATGCCCTTGATTTTTTGCCGCATCTTGGCCTGGAGCCGTTGAATTTCCTCGTCCAGGTTGATGGCGTTGTCCGAGCCTACATTTTTGAGCTCATCAATTTTAGCTTGCAGTTCAGCAATCGGTTGCTCGAAGTCTAGATGATTGGAGTTCATTGCCTTGCTCACACGGATGATCGTGCATTATAACGTGAATAGTGTTCATTATTAGATTTTGGCTGGATTCAAAGGCATGGCCGCCTGCGCGGCGATTCCGGATACATCCCAGTGCGCCAGGGCCCAGTGCCAGAGATCGTCGAGCGTTTGTGACTGCGGGCAGGGCTGACCCAGGAATTCCAGTGCCTGTTGCAACACGATCGATGGCGATAGCGAGGCGATCGGGTCAGAGCCATGGCGTTTACCGAGTTTTTTACCGCTGTCATCGACGGCGACAGGGTGGTGGGCGTATGCCGGTGTCTTCAGTCCCAGGCAGTGTTGCAGGTGAATCTGGCGGGCCGTCGAATCCAGCAGGTCCGCGCCCCTCACTACTTCGGTGACATCCTGGAAGGCATCATCAACGACCACGGCAAGCTGGTACGCTGCAATTCCGTCGGCCCGCCGAATCACAAAATCCCCAACGGTTTGCGCGAGGTTTTCCGCTACCCGGCCCTGGATGAGGTCGTCGAAGCTGATGGTTTTGTCGCTGACCCGCAGGCGCACGGATCGTGGAGATTTCCCGGCTGGCAGCCCGTCTCTGCAGGTGCCCGGATAAATTCCCGAAGCGGGTAAATCGGAGCGGCTGCAACCACACCAGTACGCCTGCCCCGATCCCAGCAATTCTTCCAGTGCCTGTTCATAAGCCGCAAATCGCGTGCTTTGATAGAGCACTTCGCGGTCGGATTGCATCCCGAAACGTTCGAGGTCGGCAAGTATTCGCGTGGCACTGCCCTTGACTTCCCTGGGCGGGTCCAGGTCTTCAATCCTGACCAGCCACTGACCGCCCGTGGATTTAGCCTGAAGGTAACTGGCAACTGCCGCCAGCAAGGAACCGAAATGAAGGTCACCGGTGGGAGAGGGCGCAAATCTGCCTACTGATTTCATAGGGCAGATTCTAAGGACTATTTACTGGGCAAGCACCTGCGATGATTCACGCAGGAAAGCGCCAGCGATCAGTTTGACGCCGCATTGCCACAACACAGCCAGGCTGGAAGTGTCCGCCACTTCATCTGCGATCACCAGTACGTCCAGGGGCTCTGCTGCTTCTACAATTTTGCGCACCGCTTCCTGGTTCTTGGTATTCGCGGTCAGGTCGCTGGTCAGTTCTGGTTGTAACTTGACGAATGAAACATCGAGATGCTCCAGCAACTGCTGGGAACGCCTTTCGGCATCAAACTGGCTGAGAGCCAGTTGACAGCCAAGTGGTTTGAGTTCTTTCATCAGTCGCTGCGCAGGCCTCAAATTGGCATGCGCGGAACTGGCCGCGATCTGCAAAATGACTTTATTCCCTTCGACACATGCGGCCTTCATCTGGTCTGCAAACCATGCGGGGAAACTGTAGTCGAGAATTGACTGGTTGCTGAGGTTGATGATCTGGCGCTCTTCCTGGTCGACAAAAGTTTTCAGCAGGCCGGGTATGATATGGCGGTCAATGGTCCCGGCAAGATCATTACGGTCTGCTGCCTGGCTAAAGTCTTTCCATGCATGGTCATCGCCTTCACCACGCATGAAGGTGACGTTCTCCATCAACTGTTCACCCTCGCCATCCAGATCGACAATGGACTGCTGGACACTGTAGAAATCCTGGTTGGCCAGGGCGACCCTGATCCGGTCCACCCAGTCCGGTTCGCCATCGACCGTTGATACAGCGGTCAGCTGGGGCCGGTAAGAGACCAGCCGGTCACCGGTTTCAGCTGCTTCAGCCTGCGCCTTGCGGGCGCGCGCGATGATCTCCGGCGCCGTGATGGCCAGCCGTCCGACTCCGGCCAAGCCAATACTGCAAGTCGTCGATATGGCGCGGTCCCCGATCTCGATCACGTGGCTTCGATAAGCCTCGATGATTTTTTCCGCGGTTTCTTCGAGAGCCTGGTTAAGCTGGCGCGTCACCAGGACCGCGAAACCTTGATCGCCCAGACGCGCTGCAACGTCGCCTTCAAGGATGCTTTGTTTGATGATGGAAGCCATGTCAGAGATGAACTCGTCAATAGACTCTCCAGGCAGTTCATTTTGCAGCTCATTGAATCCATCGGCTTCGATATAAAGCACGGCGGCGGCATCGGTCGCTGAGCCGGAAGCGACGCACTCTTCCACTGCATCTGAGAATGCCCGGCGGTTATGCAGCCGGGTCAGAGGATCGATCATACGCAACCGTTCCAGTTCGGCTGCAAGCGCATTGGCCGAATCTGAGCGTTGCACCATCATTTGGGTGCAATCCTCGCCGTCAAAGCGGGCTGGTGAAAAGACCAGGTGGGCATCAAATTCTGTGGCGTCAGGTCGCTTAACCTTGACCGCAAGCGGTTCGGCGGGAAATTGTCCCTTGGAAAACCCCTTGAACAAGGCCTTCATATTGGTTTCGCCGGCATCGATCATTTCAAGTAATGACAAACCGGCGACTTCCCCGTCATCCTTTACCTGTAATGCTTCCTTGTAAGCCCGGTTGGTGTAAACATGCAAACCTTCATGGACATAGGCGATCGCATCGCGGGAGCTGTCCAACAGCAGGTTATACCTGTGTTGCAGCTCTTCAACGAACTGCTGTTGTTGTTCCTGGTTGCGTTCGGTTTCACTCGATTTGACCAGGCGGCTCACGGCGTCAGTCAACAGAGTCTGGTCCTCGGAGTTGATGACAAAACAAGCGGTTCCCGACAGCAACCTGGTCAGCCTTTCCGGATCGTCCATCGGTGTGAATAAAGCCAGCGGGACATTGAAAGCGGATGCCAGCTCACTGATCTCTTCAATGGAAGCCTCCGATTCTTCGGGGTCTGCATACATCATCAGGACCGGAGTATCGTAATCCAGGGCCCGTTTTACATCAGCCGCGTTACCGGCGTGCAATACATGAATCTTAATTCCGGAGTTGCGAAGCATAGAGTTAACCTGCTCAGCAGACTCTGGTGAGCGGTCGATTACCAGGAGATTGACACTATGCATCCGTAAATGGCCTCCATGCCCCTTACTGAGAACTAATTATTAACACACTTATCTACCTTGAATCAATAAATTACGAACTATATTACAACTTGATTCCAGTGTAATTAGAGTAGCCCGAGGGTCATGAGTATGGCTGATTCTGGCCTGAATTGACAGTCAACGGCTACCTGCGTGGCTTCAAGACACGGTTCGCGTTATCATTCTTCTTTTGCGCCGGAGTCCCCAATGGCAAGTTACAGCACGAATGAATTCAAGGGTGGTCTGAAGATCATCCTGGATGGCGATCCCTACAATATTGTCGAAAACGAATTTGTGAAGCCGGGCAAGGGCCAGGCATTCAATCGGGTTCGTGTCCGAAACTTGAAAACGGGCCGCGTCATCGAGCGGACCTTCAGATCCGGGGAGTCCGTGGAAGCCGCCGATATATTTGAGATGGAAATGCAGTATCTCTATAACGACGGCGAATTCTGGCATTTCATGGATCCCAATACCTATGAACAGCATGCCGTGGCCAAAGAATCCATGGCTGACAGCGCCAAGTGGCTGAAGGAAGAGGATCTCTGCCAGGTGATGTTGTACAACGGCTCCCCGTTGAGCGTGACTCCGCCCAATTTCACCGAGTTGAAGATTGTTGATACAGACCCCGGCCTGCGCGGGGACACCTCCGGCGGCGGTGGCAAGCCAGCAACGCTGGAAACAGGCGCTGTCGTGCGTGTGCCGCTGTTCGTCAACAACGAGGAAATCATCAAGGTGGATACTCGCACGGGAGAGTACGTTTCGAGGGTCAAGGACTAACTGTCAATGAAATTGATCCACGCCGGGCACATCGTCCCGGTCCGCCCGGCTGATGTTGTTTATGAAGGGCACTGTGTAGCGATTGACGGCGGTGTCATCGAGGGGATACTTCCTTTCGCCGATGCGGTGGCAAGGTGGCCGCAAGCCGAAGTTATCGAATTGCCCGGCCATGTGCTGATTCCTGGACTGATCAATACGCACACGCACACACCCATGTCGTTGCTTCGAGGACTGGCTGACGACCTCGAACTCCATGTCTGGCTGAAAGACTACATCTGGCCGGCAGAACAGGAATTCGTCGGACCGGAGTTTGTTGAAGACGGCACCCTGCTGGCCGTTACCGAGATGATTCGGGCGGGGATCACCTGTTTCAACGACATGTACTTCTTTCCCGAAACGACCATCGATGTCTGCCAGGATATTGGCATGAGAGCCAGTATCGGCATTCCGATCATCGAAATGGAAACAGCCTGGGCGACCGATGTAGACAGCTATATTGAAAAGGGACTGCGTTTGCACCAAAAGTGGAAACAGGAACCCCTGGTCAGTTTCACACTGTCACCGCACGCACCGTACACCGTCTCGGATGAAATCCTGACCAGGATTGCGTCCTTGTCCTCTGAGCAGGGATTTCCGGTGCACATGCATGTGCTTGAAACCG
>JAOUCS010000066.1 GCA_029859645.1 Lysobacterales bacterium
GGCGGATGCGTTCTTACCGAACAAGGAGCTTTGCGGGCCACGCAAAACCTCGATGCGTTCGAGGTTGGGTAAATCAGCCAGGGCCGAAGCCGACCTTGACCGGTAGACGCCGTCGACAAAAACACCGACGGAAGGTTCGATGCCGGGGTTATTGGCGCCATTGCCAAAACCGCGGATCACGAAATTGGTATTTCCCGTGGTTTGCAGTTGGGTCACTCTCAGCGAGGGCACCAAACCTTGCAGGTCGATCATGTCATTGATCTGAGCCTGTTCCAGGGTTCTCGAGTTCACCACGGTAACGGCAAGCGGCACTTCGGCCAGGGTCTGCTCCCGCTTGGTGGCCATAACCACAACTTCTTCCATGACGTCTGATTCCTGTGCCAAAACCGGTGTCATTAGCGCCACGGCAGCCAGGCCGAATCACATATTAATAGATTTTGTTCTAATCATAACAAACACTCCCGCTGATGTTTGCGAAGATGATACGAAATTGAGAAGTCACTGCCCACACATTGATCATACACCAAATTTTTCCGTGTGCCTTATGACCCGGCCTGACCCGGGCAGCTGGGATATTCAAGTGGAAATGCTGCCCGCTGACGGCGCCAAGCGACTATTATTGAAAATTCCGGTACATTGAATTGATGACTGCTTCTAATCCTTGCAGTCTGCAAAATGGAGACTCGAATGAAACTACTGCTAATCCTGACGCTCTTGTTGCTCCCATTACCTGCCTCGTCCAAACAAGAAAACAATTATGTCCCCGAGGGCTATGGCTGCATTTGGCATGATGAATTTGACGGTGTGAACTGCGGTGAAAAGGGCTGCGAAATCAATGAGGAGTACTGGCAGTTTCAAAACCTTAATGTCAATAACGAGAGAATGCTCTATACAAAACGTCAGTGCACGGATTATCCCGATAACTACAACACCTGTATTCGCGATGGCGTGCTCAGTATTCATGCGCGTGACGAAGGCAAATTGATACGTTGCGACGATGTTCACTGTGCAGACGATTTTGGCTGGAAATGCGAATCCGGCACAGGTTGCGCCGACCGTGAAGAGAAGTATACATCGGCCAGAATAATGACCAAGAACAAGTTTTCGGCGAAGTACGGCTATGTGGAAGTCGCTTTTCGCTTACCCTTCGCCCGCGACGGCAATTCTCAAAGCGGTTTATGGCCGGCATTCTGGATGCTGGACTCAACCATCGACGAGGGGCCCAGCAGTTGCGGTGGTGAACCGCTTGACCGGTCTTGTGAAAACCGGTGGCCCATCGCGGGCGAGGTGGATATTCTGGAGCATGTGTCGGCCACGCCCGATCTGCTGTTTCACAATGTCCACTGGGATCCAGGCGTCAACGGCCCTGGCTGGGACCATAAGTCCTGTGACAAACGGCCCAGCGATGTCTGCTCAGATGGAATGGGATGGGGAAAACGAAGTGACACGGGTTTCAAAATCGACTGGCGCGAATGGAATGTAATCGGCATTGAATGGCAGGAAAACGCGATCACGTGGATGGTTAACGGACGGGTCAACAGCACCATGGATACCACCGGCGAAGAAGAACTCAATCGAGCCATGTTCCCAATCATGAATTTGGCCGTCGGTGGAGGCATGGGTGGCGAGGTGGAAATTGAGGACTGGTCCGACGCCTTCCTCGAATTCGATTACATTCGCTGGTATCAAAAAGGCGCGGAAAACAAATGTGGTGGGGGATTCCAATAAGCCGTTGCGGTTTCTAGTCCGGGCGTTTCAGGGAACGTTGCGCCGTCATGGCGCTTTCCTGGACCGAGCTGCGGCGACGCAAAGTAGTGCGCGGGGCGGCAACACATTCGGAAGTTTGCCTGATATCTGATGTTGATAAAAAACTGGACATCATCCACGCTTTAAAGAACCATGATTGACAGCCCCTTTGAGTAAAAAACAAAAACAGGATTTAGTATGAATATACCTCGCGCCGGCAAACGCCTGCTCCTAGTACCTTTCACATCTGTTTTGCTGCTCACGTCAACAGCTGGCTTCGCCGACGAAGGTATGTGGACACTGCATGATTTTCCGACAGAAGCCGTGAAAACCCGTCACGGAGTGACTATCGGCGAAGACTGGTTGAATGAAGTGCAGCGATCCACCGCCCGCCTGGATGGTGGGTGCACCGGCTCCTTCGCCTCCGCACAAGGCCTTGTACTGACGAATAATCACTGCACCTGGGGCTGCATCAGGGACTTATCCACCGAAGACAAAAATCTTTCCAACGAAGGATTCCTGGCATCGACTCGTGAGGAAGAGCTGCAATGCCCGGGTGCGCGGGTCTCCGTCCTGCATGAAACCGAAGAAATCACCACGAAGATCCATGCCGCTACCGCCGGCAAGCCCGAGAAAGAAGCAAACGAGGAACGCAAAGCGTTACTTTCCCGCCTGGAAGCGGAATGTGAAGAAAGCGGAACCTTGTCCTGTGAATCTGTCAATCTCTATCACGGCGGGCAGTATTTCCTATACAAATACAAGCGCTACGACGACGTGCGCCTGGTGTTCTCGCCCGAACTGGCCGTGGCTGCTTATGGCGGCGATCCGGATAATTTCAATTTCCCGCGCTGGAATCTCGATATGTCGTTTTTGCGCGTTTATGAAGACGGTAAACCTGCTGTAACACCCGATTTCTTCCCCTGGTACGCGGCCGGCGCGGCTGCCGGCGAGGCAGTGTTCGTCTCCGGGCATCCCGGCAGCACAGATCGCTTGCTGACGACAACCGAACTGGCCTTCAGGCGAAGTCATTATCTTCCCCTGATGCTCGTTATGTACGCCGAATACCGCGGACGCATGCTCGAATGGGCACAAACCAGCGAGTCGGCTGCACGCCAGGTGCAGCAGCGGATCCTGGGTATCGAAAATGCCATCAAGGTCTGGAAAAACCAACTCAGGAGCCTGATGGACGAGGAACAGATCGCGCGCAAGATGCAGGCAGAACTGGAGCTCAAAGAGGCAGTCATGGCCAACCCCGAACTTGCTGAAGCCTATGGTTCAGCCTGGCAGGACGCCGAGCGCGCCATCGCGAGCTACAAGGGTTTTTTCGACCGCTATCGCTTCATCGAAGTTGGCCAGGGTTTCCAGGGACAGCTTTTCGACTGGGCACACACCCTCGTAAGAGGCACGCGCGAAATTGAAAACCCCAATGAAGAGCGTTTACGCGCCTACCGGGATACCGCCCTGCCAAGAGTGGAACAAGGGCTGTTCGCGGCGACCCCCGCTGATCCCGGTTACGGGCAACTCGGTCTCGGCTTCTCGCTGGACAAGATGAGGGAGTGGCTGGGTCCTGACGACGAAGTGGTCAGGGCGGTACTGGGCAATGAGAGCCCACGCGCAATGGCAGAACGGCTGATAACCGGCAGCCAGCTTGCCGATGCAGATTTTCGTAAGAAACTTTGGGAAGGAGGAAGCGCCGCGGTGCAGGCCTCGGACGACCCCATGATCGTGCTCGCCAGGCAAGTAGAGCCCTATGCGATGGAACTGCGGCGCCGCTACGACGACGAGGTCGAGGCGCCATTGAAACAGGCTTCAGAAAAGATCGCCAAGGCCCGCTTCGCGATTC
Organism: Lysobacterales bacterium; assembly: GCA_029859645.1. GTDB lineage: Bacteria > Pseudomonadota > Gammaproteobacteria > Xanthomonadales > SZUA-36 > JAHEFT01. The sequence continues at coordinate 3,590 of JAOUCS010000066.1, forward strand.
TCGGCAAGAACGTCTACCCGGACGCCACTTTCACGCTTCGCGTCACCTTCGGCGCCGTGGATGGCTGGATGGAAAAAGGCGAGCAAGTAGTGCCATTCACCCGAATCGGCCGGGCATTTGAGCGCGCCACCGGTGAAGACCCGTTCCGCATGCCCGACAGCTGGCTGGAAGCCAAAGACCGGATAAACCTGGACACCCCTTACAACTTTTCATCCACCACCGACATCATTGGCGGTAATTCCGGTAGTCCCGTGATCAATGCCAGGGGCGAACTGGTTGGACTGGCATTCGATGGCAACATCCATTCCATCGCCGGAGATTTCTGGTTCGATGAGCGGCTGAATCGCACGGTATCAGTGCATGTGGCTGCGATGCTGGAAGCCTTGAAGGTTGTGTATGGCGCTGACCACCTGGCCGAGGAACTGGTGATCAAACGCTGACGATGCGGTTTTTCAACGCCCGTAGATGGCTACCACGGCTGACCGCAGTTCAGGGTCAGCCGAGCCCCAGAGACTATCGAACCGCGCTGTTAGCTGATTCAGGGGGGTTGCTCACAATGGCCCGTTATCAGAAGCCTTCGGGCAGTTCCATCCCGAGGTTTTCCAACAGGAAAGCCCACATATCCGAGTAGCCCTCGATGACCTTTTCAGTGGGCACACCGGCGCCGTGACCAGCCCGGGTTTCAATCCTGATTAGAACAGGTTCATCACCCGCCTGGGCTTGCTGTAACGCAGCGGTGTACTTGAAGCTGTGTCCCGGCACCACGCGGTCATCCGTGTCAGCCGTCGTCACCAGGATGGCCGGGTATTCTGTCCCTTTCTTCAGGTTGTGATAGGGGGAGTATTTCAACAGCGCTTCAAATTCTTCCGGGTTATCGGACGAACCGTAATCGTCAGTCCAGAACCGTCCCGCCGTGAAGTTATGGAAGCGCAGCATATCCATCACGCCGACCGCGGGGATCGCCGCAGCGAACAGTTCCGGTCGCTGGTTGACTACGGCGCCGACCAGAAGTCCGCCGTTACTGCCGCCAAATATTGCCAGTTTTTCAGGCGTTGTGTAACCCTCCGCAATCAGGTATTCAGCCGCGGCGATAAAGTCATCAAAAACGTTCTGCTTGTTCAGCTTGGTGCCGGCCTGGTGCCATTCTTTGCCGTATTCGCCACCACCGCGCAGATTCGCAACCGCATAGATGCCGCCCATGTCCATCCAGGTCAGGCGAGTGGTGGAGTAACCGGGTGTCATGGATATATTGAAACCACCGTAGCCGTAAAGCATCGTTGGCGTGTTGCCATCAGGTACCAAATCTTTACGGTGCGAGATGAACATCGGAACCCGGGTGCCGTCTTTGGAGGTGTAAAACACTTGCTTGACGATGTAATCATCCGGGTTCATCGCGACATCCGGCGTCTTGAACACCTCGACTTCGCCAGTAGCCACGTTCAACCTGCTGATAGCAGTTGGGCTGTTGTAGCTGGAAAACGCGAAGAAAGTTTCTTCGTCATCGATCTTACCGCCAAACCCGTATGCAGAACCGATGCCGGGCAGGTCCACGCTGCCTGATTCATTGCCATCCAGATCCATCACTTTGACAACCGTTTTCGCATCCTGCATATAAGTCGTGATGATTTTTCCTCCCACCAGGTTCACGTCATCAAGCACATCTTCGCTCTGTGCGATGACCTCACGCCAGTGTTCGTGTCCGGGCTGTTTTGTATTGATCGCGATCAGGCGGTTGCGGGGAGCGCCATCGTTGGTGCGGAAGTAAAGATCATCGCCGACACTACCGACCAAAGAATAATCATAGTCAAATCCTTCGATGATCATTACCGGTTCAGAAGCAGGATCAGTCAGGTCCTGATACATAATGGAGTAGCGGTCATCCGTACCGACAGAAATGGTGATGACCAGGTGTTTACCATCATCGGTAACCGACGCACGCGGCCCCCAATCCGGCTGATCCGGGTTGGCGTAGATAACACGGTCTTGCTCCTGTTCGGTGCCCAGCTGATGGAAAAAGACTGTCATATTCTTGTTCAAAGACTGAAATTTTTCTTCTTCGCTGGTGGCCGGATAGCGGCTGTAATAGAAGCCGGAACTGTCACCTGCCCAGGAAAGGCCGGTGAATTTGAGCCAGTCCAGGTGGTCTGCGAGTTCTTCACCCGTTTCCACGTTCATAACTTTACCGACGCGCCAGTCTGAACCGCCATCCTGGACCAGGTAGGCCACGTGCTTGCCGTCAGGGCTCGGGAAGTAAGAGGCCAGCGCAATGGTGCCATCCTCCGACCACGTATTCGGATCGATCAATAACTCTGCCTCTGCATCGAGGTCAGTCAGCGTATAGATCACGTCCTGGTTCTGCAGGCCATTGTTGTAACTGTAGAAGTAACGCCCCGCTTCCTTGACGGGTAGCGAAAAGCGTTCATAGTCCCAGAGCTGAGTCATGCGCGCATTGATTGGGCCTCTCTCCTCGATGGTATCAAGGTAAGCAAAGGTCACCTGGTTCTGCGCATCCACCCAGCTTTTGACGGCCTCGCTTTCCCGCACATCATCCTCCAGCCAGCGGAAGGGGTCCGCCACCTCTGTGCCGTGATATACGTCAACGTGGTCAACCTTGTCGGATACCGGGTAAGCCAGTTCGGTGGAGGGTGCTTCAACGACTTCTACAGGTGCCGCTTCACGCTCAGAGCAAGCAACGAACAATATCGGCGCCAACGCCGCGAGGAGTAGCTTTTTCATGGTTGTTTCCTTTCTGATTTGATCTGGAATTTCCAAATGTAGGAAGTTAATTGCGGTATTCTTCCAGATTCGCTCATCCGGATACAGTGCTTTTCGTTTAGGATGTGAAGATGGATTACTTAGAGATGAACCGGGAGTCCTGGAATCAGCGCGCTGAAGTGCACTTTGGTTCGCGGTTTTACGATGTTGAAGGCTTCCTGGCCGGTCATAACTCCTTGCGCGAGATCGAGCTTGCCGAACTCACTGATGTAGAGGGGCGACGACTGCTGCACCTGCAATGCCACTTCGGGCTGGACACTCTTTCCTGGGCCAGGCTTGGGGCGGAATGCACCGGCGTGGATATTTCTCCGGTTGCGATTGACAAAGCACGGCAACTCAATCAGCGCGCCGGTCTCAATGCACAATTCGTCTGCACGGACGTCTACAACTACTCGCGCGGTGACGCAGCCCCGTTTGATATCGTTTTCACCTCCTACGGGACGGTTTGCTGGCTGCCCGACCTGGACCAGTGGGCGCAGCTTGTCGCATCAAACCTCGTTGCGGGTGGAACGTTTTACATGGCGGAGTTCCACCCGGTTTATGACCTGCTGACCGGCTATTCCTACTTTGAACAGGACGAACCGGATGTCGAGGAAGAAGAAACGTATACCGAAAACAGCGGCGACCTGAAAACCCCACTGGCGGTCTGGCCTCATCCAATGGGCCGGGTGGTTAACGCCCTGGTCGACGCCGGCATCGCCATTCAACGTTTAAATGAATATCCGTTCAGCCCCTACAACTGTTTTAAAGGCATGGCGGAACGTGAGCCGGGACGATACTACATCACCCATGAGGGTCAGGATGTGCCCCTGGTTTATACGATTAAAGGGCAAAAGGTCTGAAGCCTTTGAGGCTTACCTGTTGCCGCGCAAGTACAGTCGTTGCTTGAATGTTAAGCTTGATAAAGGGGGTATACCTCAAAATCCGAAATGGGAGAAAACCGATGAACCTTGTCAGAAAATTAGCGACCATTGCCTTTCTTTTTAGCCTGCTGGTAATTCTTTCAGCATGCGAACCCGGAGTTGGTAGCGACGAGTGGTGCGGCGCACTGAAAGAAAAGCCCAAGTCCGACTGGACCGCGAGCGAAGCGGGTGATTACACCAAGTATTGCGTGCTGGGAGTGGCCGAGCCAGGCAGCGACGAATGGTGCGAGAAAATGAAAGGCAAATCTGACGATGACATGACGGTCGAAGAGGCTAAAACTTACGCCAAACACTGTTTAATCAAGTGATCGCAGGTGTTCGGCATCAGCCGGGGCAAGATGCATCATGGGGGAGCGGCGTGCGAACCGTGGTTATTCTACTCCGATGATGCAGTGCCGATTTCTTCCGACGGTAAGAACGGCTTGACGCCAACTGCCTGGTACAAGGCATCCGGTTGATATGCCGTCTTCCCTTTCATCACCAGCGTCGCGCGTCGCACGGCGTTGATGTCTTCAAACGGGTCACCTTCGACGAGAACGAGGTCGGCCTGCTTGCCGACGGCGATGGAGCCCGTGCGGTCGCCCGCTCCCACCAGTCTGGCGGAATCCAGCGTGGCGATTCGTAACACCGCGGCGTTGGGGATGCCGGCTTCGGTGTAGGTTTCCAGCTCACGGTGCACCGTGAAGGCCGCTATGTTGTCACTGCCGGGAACCAGCTGGATGCCGCTGTCGTAGAGCAACTTCAGCATGGCTGATTGGGCCCTGGCAGATTCCGCCCAGGCCTCAGCCACTTCAACGATATCCATCTCGGGATTGTACAGCCGTCGGGACACGCTGGGGGGCAGGTGATCGATCACGGCTGCAAACGTCGGATCGGGTTGACCCGGCAAGTGACGCAGCATGGTATCGAAAATGGCCGCAGTGGGGTCAATCGTTACGTTGTTCTCTTTCAACAGCGCAATGTATGCTTGCATTTCCTCGCTTTGCAGGTCGAGTTTTCCAGCCTCATCGCCATACAGGGTGAAGCGCAGTTGCTTGCGCGTATCCTCGCGATCTCCGGCCAGGAAATTCAGAAACACCATGTTGATATGCTGAATTTCATCGTAACCGGCCCGCACCGCCTGCTCGGCCGACATGAACGCGGGAATGTGTCCGCTGACCCTCATTCCGTGTCCGTGTGCGCGCTCAGCGATCGGCGCCACCCACTCCGGCTCGATAGAGCTGTACAGCTTCACCTGCAGGTAGCCGTTCTCCGCAAAGAAGTCCACGCGGCCCAGGGCATCATCCAGGGATTCAGCGGCCCAGCCTGATGCGAAGGGTCCTGCGCGATCCATGAAGCCGGCCCGGTAAGTCGTGGGACCAATCACCTGCCCGGAGTCAATCTTCGCCGTCATCTGCATGACGGATTCATGCTCACCACCGATGTCCCGCACGCTGGTGATGCCACCGGCAATGTTCAGGATGCCATCGGACAACGAGAAATGGCCATGCATGTCCCACAGTCCTGGGATCAGTGTCTTGCCGCTGCCTTCGATTACTGTCGCGCCTTCAATTTCCAGTGGCAAGTTGGACACGGCCTCTATTTTCCCGTCTCGCACCAGCACAAAGTAGTTCTCCAGCCGCTCAAGCGCTTCGACATCCGCAACCGCCACATTGGCGAACACCACATCGCCGGTCACAGGAATAGCCAACTCACCGGCGATCGATTCAACCAACTGAGCCGAGGTTTCCAGCTGGATGGCATCCAGACCTACCAATACCTCGGGCCCCCAGCCTGTTGGAACCATGCCCATCCATCCGGCGGAACTTGCCACGCGCAGATTCATGTCATCATCGAACCAGGCGAAATTCGGTGTGAATCCCGTGCCAAAAATAGCCCATAACGACAACGTGACCGATCCTTCAGGGGTTTCCACTTCGGTGCGGGTCATCTTCTCAACTCGAGCCCGGCCCTGCGGAAACAATGCCAGCTCGCCATTTGGATTCCTGGCCGCCGCCTGCACCATGGCTTCCAGGGCGCCCACGGACGCCCACTCGGTCGGCAGGTAGAAGGCAGCTTCACTGGATGTGATTTTGCCGCCCTCACCCACCGTCTTCCAACTGGCCTCACCGCCCTGCCATTTAAAACTCTCGTCGATGGGTGCGCCGAATGGAGACACACCGGTAATGGTCTGTTCGATCACCATGCCGCTCTCATCCAGTTGCAGGGTCGAATTGAGCGTGTATTCGCGGTTGTTCCAATGGATGAACGATTCGTTAGCCACCCGGTCATCGGCACTGCGCGTCAACGTGGTCTGTCCCGCGGGCGTGGTCTTTTCCATGTACCAGTCGAATTGCCGGGTGATGTCGGCTGAGTCATTCCTGGTCGCAGCCGAGCTGTCGGTTACCGGCTGACTCTCTGCAACGACCTGGGGCGACTGTTCGGTTTCATGACTGCACCCTGCCGTCAAAACGACAACTCCGGCGAGCAGCGCCCAGTACTTTGTGTGGATTCGCATTATTACCATTCCTTGCTTGAAAACGTGGGAACTTCAGCCCGCTTCATTGGCGGGATTCACGCAGTAAAAGAGCGTTCGCTCTCCGTTGTTGACGTCCAACTGCTGTTCGATCGTGTAGAACTTTTCCAGGCTGGCCAGTAACGATTCCTTGCTGTAATCGGTGTACTTGTCATCCTTGTTGCGCAGCAGGATTTGAACTTTATCATCCTTCCTGGAGACGTACTCAATCACCAGGCGGTCGGTCAACTGGGCCAGCCATTCGATGAATTCGGCGAGTGGGATGTTCGCGGTAATGACCACATGGTGAATCAGGGCCAGGCAGAGCACCAGGTCCGGCTTGCTGCGGCTTTGCAGGTCGCTACGTTCGCTGTTCTTCCAACCCCAGTTTGGCGAAGGGTCAGAAACATTCTGCAGTAAAGGAAGTACATTTGAGGGTATATCTGGATTCTGAAACAGGCGCTCTACGGCCAAGTGGTCAATATCCATCGCAACCACTTGCCGGCACAGGGGCGCAGCGACCTTTGAAAATTGCCCGGTGTTGCAGCCGATATCCCAAACCGTGCCGGGACGGCTTTCACTGATGGCCTCGCGCACAAAATCTTCTTTCAACCGGTGATCATGTTCCGAGTAATTGTGGAACTCGGCGTAATCTCCCCACTCAGAACCGGCGCCTTCCCACGCCAATCGCTGCACCAGTTTCTTCATCTTCCGGACATTGACCAGGATTAGCTCACGATTAAAACCGGCAGACTTCAAATGGGAACGCACATTATCTGAGGAGCCGCCATAACGGCGATCCAGCTTTGCCTGGAGCCAGACATGGCTCAACACGCCTTTGCGAAACCGGTCCCGGAAACCAAACAAGGCAGGCGCGGTCTGCACACCGATGCCATCTATGCTGCCGCGCATGAACGGTTGGAAATTGCAGTTTTTATAGCTCTGGACCAGCAATGGAAACAGGAACATCTCGCAGAACTGCCGGTACCCCGTCCACGGCTCACCTTCCTGCAATGGCTCGAAGGAGGGTATATCGATGAACACCGGTTTGCGGTCCACGAACTGGATGTTATAGGGCGTTGCGTCTTTTAAAGTGAAGCCGTTACTGATGGCCTGGCCTACCAGGTTCAACTGGAGCAGCGCGGCGGAGCGGAGCATGCCGAAAGACCATTCGTAGGGATAGCTGACGACCGGGATGGTCTCGTGTTCGAGAAAACCAGCCCACTGTGATTTGATAACTGCAGGTAAAGGGTTTTCCTGGTCAGGAAGAAGCCGGGTGCCTATAATCTTACCTGACTTTAATAACGCCTGATAAAACTCTGTTTCTGCAAGCTTTTTATAATTCTCGAGTGCCGTTGAACTCAAGCCCCGAAATATTCGATTCTGTTCCCGGTAAACACGACCATCACGGTCGCGAAATGAGCCTGCGACGAGCAAGGCTGAGCCCTTATCCATGAATGATCAGTTGAATTCGTTTTCTGGTTTGTCCTTACCCCGGAAACCCAAAGCGACCCGCAGCTTGTGCCAGTACAGCTTTAATGCCACGCCAACCGCCGCGATACCACCCAGGATGACCTGCAACATCATGCTGCCGGTGCCCGGATCCAGGTAAGCCAATACGGGTTCAGAACTCAGCAACAGAGCCGCCCATATAAGCAACTGCCCAATTATTTTGATCATGAAGCCTCCAGGGCGAGTATTCGTCGCCCGCTTTCTCAAACAGGGAAATCGAAAAGATGTGTCAATTATATTTCAGAAATTCTGCAGAGTCTTGTCTTTATTGCCAAAACATGACTGCCAACGGATGAACGATCACTCCCAGGAGTATCCTTTCTCCCGCAAATGAGCCTGTAGAATTTCCCGAGCCTCGCTCATAGACAGGTGCTCATCACAAACAAGATTTGACCCGGCGATGCTCGCCGTGGACATCTCCATGGTATTGACCAGAAGCTTGAAACCCTGGTTACATTTGATCAAATACAACCTTCCCAGGGAATACCAGGGGGGCTGAGGATTACGGACCGCCCAGCGATCTTCGTCGGCAGTTTTGTCCGCCTTGCTGCCGCTGGCAAAAATCAGCCGGTTGATCCAATCCTGATTTTTTGAATCCAGCATGGATCTGCCTTCCATCCAGCCAGGAGGCCGTATTCCAAGAAAATCCAGTACGGTTGGCGCAATATCCAGCCGTTGGGTATTACCAGCGATGGACCCCGTTCTGGCCTGTCCCGGAAGACGCATCATGAAGGGCAGTCGATCAAGCACACGGTGCTGAAAACCATGGTCAGAAGAAACAATGAGGATAGTGGATTCCAGTAAGCCGTTGTCCTCAAGCAGTTGATAGGTCTCTTCCACGTTGCGGTCAAAGTCCATGATGGCATCATCATAACCACCGATGTGCCAAAGCGTTTTGTAATCTTCATCGGTTGAATAAACACGTTTCGTCGGGCGAAATTTCTCACCATGCGTTCCCATCATGTGAATGTGCAGGAACAGTGGGCGTGATGATTCACTGATTAAACGCCGGACTTCCGCCATTCTTCCATCGTCATACATCCACCGACGGTCCGGCTCATTCACTTCCGCCATCGGGTTTCTCATGGGCTTGTCTTTCCAGACATGGTTGAACCGCTCAGACATGCGTTCTGATATCCGGTCGAGTAACAACGATGCGGGATTCAGCGCCGGATATTTCCGTATGGTTGCAACCAGCGTTCCGCCAGTGTCCTTCAGATGGCGCAAATTTGCTTCGTTGAATCCACCGCGTAAATTCAGATCATAAGGGTCGGCATAATGCCGCATGCTGATATCCGCGTTGTAATACCCCAACTTCCTCAGAATTCCAGGCAAATGCCGAAAGCTCTCCACTCCGCGCATCGCATCGGGAGGATAAACAACCCGGGTGGTTGTCGGCAGCCTTCCGCTCATCAGGGATATAACCGAACCACCGGTATCGCTGCCATTGGAAAAGTGATTTTCAGCCACCAGGAATTCGTCTTTTACGCGGTCCATAAACGGAGTGGTGGGCCGTTCATAACCATACAGCGACATGTGCCCGGCCGAGATACCATCGCCGGAGAGAATCACTATATTGGGTAAATCCCGACTGCTTCCGGTCAACTCGAAGTCTTCATCGCTCGAGACAGAAACGGTAATTAGCAACAGGGGAATACTGCATGCCAGCAGGATCAGTACCACGATCGTGAGGCTTTTCAGAGCACTCGAGGAATGGCGTTCAAGCAGAATGGAATGCAGCAGTCGCGCGACGAAAATAGCGAAAAAGAGTGTCGCCCCGCGATAAGCCCAGATAGCGAATCCCGATGCGTCCCTCACACCCCAGCCAAACAGGGTCAGAGTAAAGTTATCCATAACCACGATCAGGGTCATGGCCAGCAACAGGATGAGAGGAAACAACGCAACCGTTGAAGTCAGCCTGCCATTGGCGGACAAGCGCCGCAGCAACAGCGCAACCATGGAAAACGGCACTGTAACCATCAGCAGTGAGACAACCACGATCAAGGAGGTGCTCGATAGCACTGACAGTTTTTCCCAGGGGGAATAAAGACTCATGAATGAAGGCTTGGTGGCGAAGAACAGCCACTCCAACACCACCCAGGCTGTTCCGCTGACCAGGACCAGGCTGGCTAATCGCGAAGTTTTCATATTATTTGAGTACGGTGACAATCCGTGAAAGTGCCTAGGATACGGGTACTGCTTGCTTAACTCAAAGTTCCTGTGAGCCAAAACGGTTAGCAGCCAAGGTAAGTAGCTGTATAATTTTTTATCCATCCATTTTTGTCGCTTATCGAGTCACAAGAGACGGTCATCATCCACAACGAAAAAGCCATCTTCCTGAGCTATTCCTCCGACGATACGGATGCCGCACTGCGGATTTGTAAGGCGCTGCGCGATAAGGGTCTGGAGGTGTGGTTTGATCAAAGCGAACTGCGCAGCGGCGATGCCTGGGACGCCTCGATCCGCAAACAGATCAAGGAATGTGCGTTGTTTGTGCCGATTATTTCGGCCAGCACCCAGGTACGGGAAGAGGGCTATTTCCGCCTGGAATGGAAACTGAGCATCGACCGTTCTTACTTGATGGCGGATGACAAGGCTTTCCTGTTTCCGGTGGTTATTGACGACATTCCTGAGCAACAGGCACGCGTGCCGGACAGGTTCCGTGAACGGCAATGGACGCGATTGCGCGATGACAAAGACCTGGCTGTATTTGCCGAACGGCTGAAGCTGTCGCTCTCCGGCAACCCGGCAGCTGTCGCGAACCCGACGTCACAGACAGCCAAAAAGCCCTCCCATGACAAGACCGGGTTCTGGGTGGGTGTACCGGCATTCAAGCACCTGCAATCCAACCCGGACCTCGTTGCCCTCGCCGAAGGCATGGTCGAAGACATCGTGACCGGCCTGTCTCGCTTCTCTTACCTGCTGGTTGCAGGGGGACCCCACGTTGGCAGAAAGGATCTTAAAACCCGCTACTTGATGGACGGAAGCCTCAGGCTGGCCGGTTCCAGGCTTCGTGTCGCCGTGCAACTGGTGGATACCGAGACGGGCACGCATTTGTGGGCTGAAACCTATGACCGGACGTTCAGCCCGGAAGCGGTATTTGATTTGCAGGACGAACTGGTGCCCCGCATCGTCTCGACCATTGCTGACATGAATGGGGTCTTGCCCGAGAGCATGAGCGAAACAGTACGCCACAAGCCTCCCGAGCAGTTAAGCCCATACGAAGCGGTGCTGCGCAGTTTTGTTTATTTTTGGCGTCTCACGGCGGAAGAATTTGAAGCGGGCCGAACCGGGCTGGAAAGAGCAGTAAAAGAAGAGCCCGCTTATGCCGACGCCTGGGCCATGCTGGCCCTGTTGCTTGCGCAGGCTCATGGGCAACGTTTCAATCCGGAAATTGATTTCCTGAGCGAGGCCGAGTCGGCTGCCCGGCAAGCCATAGCTGCCTCGCCCACCAACCACATGGGCTGGTTTGGCCTGGCCCAGGCACTTTTTTTCCAGCGGGAATATGAGAGCCTGCGTAACGCGGCTTTCAAGGCAGCGGAACTGAACCCGATGGACGGCAATACGATCGCGTTTCTGGGTGAGCTGCTTTCTTATTCGGGTGAATGGGAGGAAGGTCAAAAATTCTCGAGACGCGCCAAGCAACTGAACCCCAACCATCCCGGCTGGTACTGGATAACCGATTATTACCACGCCTACCGCCAGAATGATTACCGGGGCGCGCTCAGCTGTGCGCTGAAAATCAATATTCCGGGGCACTGGGGCAGCAAATTGATGTTAGGCGCAGCCTATGGCCAACTGGGCGAAACCGAGCCGGGTTACAAAGCCTTGCGGGAACTGGAAGCAATGAAACCGAACTTTGCACAATCCGTGCGCAACGACCTTGAGCAATGGTTCACCCCTGAGTATACAGACCATCTGCTCGATGGATTGCGCAAGTGCGGTTGGAAAGTGTGAAGCGGAAGCTGGCAATCCACCAATAAGCCTACTCAGAATTATTCTTCCAGATCATCCTCTTGCTCCGCGGCAGTAGCTTCCAGAAACTGCTGCTGATCACCGTAGTAATCATCAATGGCGTGTTCGGACGACAGTGGGCTGAGGTAGTGTTTCGCGTCCAGACCCTCCTCGTTCATGGCCAGGCCTGTCAGGCATGCCTTGACGATATGGGCGCTGTTCAGAGAGGTCTTGTAAGTGGGATCCAGCGCCGGGTGCAGTTCAACAAGGTCGAAACCCACCACATTGGATTCAGCGCACAGGCGGCGCACGATCATGATCGCCTCGCGCATGGTCAGTCCGCCTGGCACCGGCGTGCCGGTCGCCACCATGAAGGCCGGGTCGAGGACGTCGATATCGAACGATATGTGGATTTTACGGCCTTCTTCGGAGGCCTCGGCAACCACGCGGTCAATAACTGCCGGCCAGCCCCGCCGTTCAATTTCAGCCATCGTGTGGTAACGCATTCCCTGTTCGCGCATCCATTCGAAGCCGGACTTGTCAGGACCTGCCGAACGAAGCCCGACCTGGATGTAGTCGGCGGCCCGGACATGGCCCTCGTTGATCAGGCGGTAGACCGGATAGCCATGGTTGATCAGGTGACTGGACCAGCCCCACCAGGCATCGTAATGTGAATCGAAGTGGATGACGGAAACTTTTTCCTTGCCATAAACATCCGCCAGCGCGGCGACATTAGGATACTCGAGCGAGTGATCACCGCCGACAATCATCGGCACCGCACCGGCTTCTACGATCTCACGAACGATCTCGCGGACATGACGCATCGACCGCTCTGTGCTGGCATTGTCGACTGCCACATCACCGTAATCAACAACGTTTAGCACCTCACCCGCCTCGACCTGGACATACTGGTCCAGACCACCCATCGGCCAGCCATAAAGGCGAAGCTCTGCAGTCGCCCGCTCGCCTGAATCGCGCCACCTGGAGCCCATGTTCAGGGGCGCACCCAAAATGGCCACATCGATCTCACCAGCGACCAGGTCTGCCTTGGTGAGCGCGAGCGGAAATCCGCCGAACGTGGGCGGACCACCTTTCCCATTGTAGCGACCGAGCGGAATCGGCCCGGGCTCACGTTGCGGATCCATCGAGCGTGGACGCAAGGTCCGCCAGGCATTGAAATCGGGTGACGAGGTGTTGAACGGAATGCTTGGCGAGTCACGCCCTTCAACGTATCGTTGATGCTCAACGGATTGCTGCATCGCATTAACCCATGCTTTGACTTCCGCGGGTGTTCGCTCCTGCAGCTCTTCCACCGTTTCTTCCGCGGGGCCGGTAAACGGCCGGGCGTCACTACTGAGCAGAAATTCACGTTCCTCCGGTGTCAGCAACTCCAGCTTTGGCGCCACGCTGTCAGGGAGCTCGATGGGTGGTTTGTCCTTGCGGCGCGGATCAGCAGTATCAAAAGGATAGGAATCCTGCCCCACGACGTGTTCGGGAGTCTCTGGTCCGGCTGTTGCGGATGATTCATCCTTCGCCCAGGAAAGCGGTGTGAGCAGCAGGGCCGAGGCGATCAGCAGCGCCCAAAGGCTATAGACACTTTGCTTCATAACAAAATTCCCGGGCGCAGAGTCTGAGCGGTCACTGGCCATGATCAAGCGCCAGTGGATTGACATAGTCCGGATCGAACCCGGCCTTGCGCACCGCCATGCCGGCCAGGCAGGCATTCAGCAGTGCATTCGCATTGGCCACCGATAAGCGCGACAGGTCCAGCATCGGCGCCAGGTCGGTCACTGCAAACCCCACGACAGTTTTTTCGGCACACACCTGCCGAATGGCCTGCGCTACTTCCGCCACCCGCAGGCCGCGTGGTTCGAGCCGACCCGCGGCAACCAGTTCGGAAGGATCAATGACGCTGACATCGACGGAAACGAAAAACGCCCCAGGCCCCTTTTCGATCTCTCTAAAAACCCGTTTCGCTACTCTGCCGAACCCGCGCCGCTCTATTTCCGCCATCGTGTGATAGCGAACTTCCTTTCCGCGCAACCAGCGAAGTGTCTCCACGTCAACTGCGGGGCCACGCAATCCCACCTCCACAGTCTCGCTGCCCTTCACGATGCCCTCTTCAAGCAACCGGAAAATGGCCTGAGTGTCGGAAATCGTATGATCACCGGACCGGTCCGCATCCGGGTGCGCGCTGAAATGCAGCAGTCCGAAAGTGCTGTTTCCGCGCTGTTGGGCGACGCCTTTAACGCCGGGATAGAGCACCGACGTGTCACCGCCCACCAGCATGGGTATGGCACCCGTCGCGGACGTTTCAGCCACCATCGCCGTGACATGGTCGACGGTTCGCTCAATGCTCATGTTGTCGATCGTGAAGTTTCCGTAATCGACAATGCTCAGCACGTCAAACGGTTTGAGCAGGGATTTCACATCCGGTGTAGTGAGGGTATTCAGGGCACGCATTTCGTTCGGCGCCATTCCTGCATCGCGCCGCCCGCTGCTGTTGTTGCTGGGCACCCCAATGATGGCCACGTCCACCTTACCCGTGGTCAGGTCTTCTGGCCAGACGGCAACCCGAGCTCCACCGAACGTGGGAACTCCGGAGGTTGGAAACAGGTATCGGTGAACGCTGAACGGGCCCGGCTCACGTTTCAGGTCCCGCAGCGGCACCGGCGTCGGCAGCGTGCCCCGGTTGAAATACTGTGATTTGAGGTTGAGCGGAGACGCTCCCATGTCGCGCTTCGGGTCATACCCCATTTGCCGGGCGAGCGACATGACATCGTCGACCATGCTTTGCAGGCCTGCTGCGTCTCGCGTGGCCAATTCGTGCTCGAATTGCCGCTCAGGCATGTACTCGAAGACGGCACCCGAGGTGATGAACTCCAGTTGCTGGTCATTCAGAGCGCTGGCCCGCTCCTGCAGCCCAGGCGGAATCTTCCACTCGGCCAGCGCCGTTTCGACCAGGCTGAAAAGGACGATCAGAAAAAGCGCAA
>JAOUCS010000177.1 GCA_029859645.1 Lysobacterales bacterium
GCCCGATTGAGGCCGCTCAGGGCAGGATGCCCTGTAAGGCCGGCCCGTCAGGGTCTCCTTTTTGCGAGGGCAGTCCCAAAGGGACCATTGAGCCGGAACTCCAAAACAGGCAGCACCCACCCCGGCCCTCCCCCGCAACGCTTTCGCCAAAATCAATCCTCTGAAATAATAGCCGGCCAATCACGTGAACCGGAGAGCAAATGAAATCCAAGGCCTGGTCGATAATCACTCCCCTGCTTTTATTGTCATTTGCACTGGCAAGCGATGAACACAAGTCCAAGGCCGAACCCAACTGGCAGGTGGACTTTCATGACGACTTCGAATCATTCAATGCCGACAACTGGCAGGACCAGATTCTCTGGGTCAACAACGAGGATCAGTGCTACGTGCGTGACAACCAGTACAACACCCGCGAGGTTAGTGACGGGACACTGAAGCTGAGGGTGATCAACATCGGCGAAGAGCGCGAATGCGATAACGTCGACAAGCATGGCAACAAGCATCCCGCCACTCGCTACGTCGCCGGCCGCATCGCTTCGAAAAATCGCCAGGAATTCGTCAAGGGCAAGTGGACCGCGCGTCTGCGGATCCACGGTGACGGTGTCGACGGTATGTTCCCGGCCTGGTGGCTGCTGGGTGCACGCAACGATGAACCGCCCGTACAGGAAGCGGACGAGAATATTTGCTGGCCGCTGACCGGCTCCGGAGAAATCGATATTTTCGAACATTACGGTGGCAACGGTCCCGGGCATTACGTGTCGCGCATGATCAACAGCCTGGGGGAGTGTGACAAGGGCGACTGGGAGTCGCTGATGAAGGTCATTGATACCGACCTGAACGAATACCATGAGTATGCCGTCGAGTGGCAGGGCTCAGACCTGGTGTTCCGCCTCGACGGCGCCGAAGTCTACCGCATCCCTGGCCGCGGTGATGATTTTCCGGAACCACTGTTCGCCATCCTCAACTATGCGAAAGTCACCGATGCGCCGATGGAGGGTGAGTGGGTGATGGAAGTCGACTGGGTCAGGCACGAGCAGCAACCATGAAGCAAATACCTGATACCCAACTGCACAAAATCCTGTCCCTGGCGATTACCGCTTTTGCGCTGGCCGCCTGCACCGCCAGCCCCGACCTGGTCGAAGAGCAGGACGTCATTTGCGAGTGGGGCCAGCAGAAGTTCAACCTGTGTGAACACCGGACGCAGGACCAACGGGTCGAGGCACTGCTGGCCGAGATGTCGCTGGACGAGAAGATCGGCCAGATGACCATGTCGATATGGCACAACGGCGTTTCACCAGAGATTGTGCGTGATTTCGCGATTGGCGCAGTCATCCATACCGAGGGACCGGTGCCGGGAGCGGCTGCCGCGGACTGGGTCGCCAAGTTCGATGAATTCCAGCGACAGGCGATGCAAACCCGGCTTGGCATTCCGCTGCTGATCGGGGTGGATGCGGTTCACGGCCAGAACACCTTCGAGGGCGCGGTCATCTTCCCACATAACATTGGCATGGCCGCCACCCGTAACATGAGCCTGGTTCGGCGGGCAGCGGAAATCACCGCCATCGAAGCGGCCGGAACAGGTTTCAACTGGACTTTCTCGCCCTGTATCGCGATGCCGGAACATGAACACTGGGGACGCGTCTACGAAGGGTTTTCAGAAGACCGGGACCTGACCATCGCGGCAACCGTCGCTTCGGTCACAGGTCTGCAGGGCAACAGCCTGGCAGCGCGCAACACGATCGCTGCAACGGCGAAACATTACCTTGGCGATGGCGCTACGCAAGGTGGGGTCGAGGGCGGCAATGCGGTCATGAGCGACCAGGTAATGCGTGAGCGTCACCTGCCGACCTACGCGACCGCGGTCGAACAGGGAGTGGCCTCCATCATGGTCGGATTCAATTCCTACAACGACGTAAACATGCACCAGAACGGCTACCTGGTGAACGACGTGCTCAAGGGTGAATTGCAATTCGAAGGGGTGGTGCTGACCGACTGGGACGGCGGCATGCGGTTCGGCGCCCCGCACACGGTCATCAATGCGGGTATCGACATGGCCATGCAGCCGGGCAACCACGAGGAATTCATGACTGCCCTGAAGGCATCGGTACTCGACCAGACGGTGAAGACCGAACGGATCGATGATGCCGTGCGGCGCATCCTGCACCTGAAATTCAATCTGGGCCTGTTTACAGACCCTTTCGCCAAAAAAGAATTTTCCGCCCGGATCGGAATCCCCGAGCACCGGGCAGTCGCCCGCCAGGCGGTCAGAGACTCGCTGGTGCTGTTGAAAAGCGAAAATGGTGTGCTGCCGCTTGATCCAGCCGATGCCATCGCCGTGGTGGGTGAGCACGGTGACAACAGCGGGTTGCAGAGCGGCGGATGGTCAATCCACTGGCAGGGCCAGACCGAGAGCTACCGTGGAGCGACCACCATCCTGGGCGGTATCCGGGCAGTCGCGCCCAACGTGGAATATGCACCCGCCGGCTGTTATCCGGAAATGTCCGCGGAAACCGCCGTGGTCGTGGTGGGCGAACAACCTTATGCCGAGTTCAAAGGTGATTCGGACGAACTGTACCTGACGGATGCGCACAAGAAACTGGTCGGTGATTGCAAAGCGCTTGGCAAAAACGTGGTGGTGATCCTGGTCTCCGGCCGTGTGCTGGCAGTCGCACCTGAACTGGAACTGAGCGATGCCTTTATCGCGGCCTGGCTGCCGGGGTCTGAGGGCGGCGGTGTAGCCGATTTCCTGTTTGCAGCGGACGGTTTCAAGCCGGTCGGCAAGTCACCTTATGCCTGGCCGCGTGAGGTCGGGGATCTGCCTTTGACCATGTTCGACCAGCGCGCCCTTTTCCCGTTTGGCTACGGGCTGCAGGACTACTAAGAAACTGGTTTTGTGCTAACGAACCGCCTTTGGGAGGCAGGAAGCCCGATTAAGGCCGCCCAGCACAGGATGTGCTGTAAGGCCGGCCCGTCAGTGCCTGCGGATTGCGAGGGAAGTCCCAAAGGGACCATTGAGCCGGAACTCCAAAACAGGCAGCACCCACCCCGGCCCCTTCCCGACTTTGCCAACTCTTCATGTGGGTGTCAGAAAAACCAGCTCACCTGGACGCGCGCCTGGCGCGGCTCGAAAATATGAAAGTGGACGTCTTCGATACCGTCCACCGGTTCGCCGGGCAGCCTCGAGGTATAGAAATAATCGATGTCATGATCGTCAGAGTCCAGCAGGTTCAGCACTTCCAGTTGCAGACGCCAACGTGGATTCGACCAACCCAGCAGCAGGTTGACCATGCTTGAGCCGTTACTCTCAACACTGCCGTCTTCTACCAGCGGCGCAGGGCCGAAATAGCGCAATCTCAGGGATCCGAACCAGCCGTTTGGCCAGGTAGCGGTAACGGCCCCTGTGACCACGGTTTCCAGGGCACCGGGAATGTGGTCTCCATCGGGCGAGTCATCGGTAAAACGTGCGTCGGTCCATGCCAAATCAGCCTCCAGCCGCCACACATCCGACAGCGCCCAGGTATTGTTGAACTCCACGCCCCAGCGACGGCTGGGCCGGCTGGGCTCGGTAATGCCTGCATCACCAATGAACAGGAGTTCCGAGTCCAGCTTCAGAATCCAGACCGCCAGCGCCCCGGTCCAGCCCCCCGCCCCTTGCCAGCGGGAGCCGATTTCCCCGCCACGCGACCGTACCAGCGGGTCGACGGTTTCGACCGGTTCGCCGCTTACAGGGTCAACACTGATAGTGGTGCCGCGTGCATCGTTGGAGTGAAAGCCGAATCCACCGCTGACATAGGCCTCTGCAGAGTCATTGATGGTGTAGATCAGGCTCGCCTTAGGGCTGACTATGCTGTCGGATTCCGAACCGGAGTTTTCCGGGTTGTCGGACTCCACATCAAACCAGTATCCGTCAGCACGGACGCCGAGCACCGTGCGCCATGGATCGGCGATTTGCCATTCCATCTCATAATAGGCGCCCAATGCCGTCTCTTTAACCCGGTCCAGGCGCGTGATGCTGATGGGCTGCCGCTGCCGTGTCCGGATCAGCCCGACGGGGTCTATGTCATCGTATCGAAGCTGGACTCCGGTGGTGTGATGCACATGGGCGCTACCCACGTCGGTTCGCCAGTTCCGCCTCCATTCGCCGCCGTAAATCGTCCGGCGGTCCAGTTGCTCGAACTGGTCTCCGTTCACCGGGTCATCCAGCAAGTAGGTGAAGTTGGACCAAAGCTGAAAATCATAGTCGATAACCCACGCGTTGAGCTCGTTCAGATAATCATCACCATCCCAGGCAACCATACCTGACAAGCTGGTCCGGCGGGTTTCACCGCCCAGCGTTCGATCCAATGAGCCATAGGGGTCGATCAGTCCCTGGTCCACCGCGCGCTGCGGAATCTGATCGGCCGAATTCCAGGACGAATCGAAATACATGGCCGTTGCCGACCAGGAAAGGTTCTGGTTGTCGCCACTCCAGCGAATGATGCCGTTTACCTTCTCGACATTTTCCTCGATGTCGCTCCAGGGCCCGTCATAGACCTGGCCTTCGATGGCGCCCAGCAACCACCCGCCACCCGCCTCCGTGCTGCCGGCAGCCAGTACCCTGCCGTAGTGATTTTCACCCAACCCGGCGGTCAACCTGCCTCCGGGCAGACGCTCGAACGTATTGATCCGCGCACCCCCGGCCGAGGAGAAATCACCCAGCTCGGCGTGGTATGGCCCCTTGACGTAGTCGATCGTGCGGATCAGTTCCGGGATCAGGAAATTGATATCCGTATAACCCTGGCCGTGGCCATGAGTAGGCAGATTGACCGGCATACCGTCGAGCCGGGTTGAGAAGTCAGTGCCGTGATCCAGGTTGAAGCCGCGCAAGAACATCTGGTTCCCTTTGCCTGACCCACTGTGCTGGGTCATGATCAGGCCGGGAATCGACTCGAGCACGTCACCGGGGCGCAACAGGGGCCGGAGCGACAGGTCCTCCTGCCCAATCACTCCTTCCGAGGCACTGCGCGCCTCGCCGGCCAGGTTCAGCCGCCGGCCCAGTACGACAACCTCTTCAAGAGTGTCTTCGTGCGCCCATGCCATCAACGGGCTTGCCACGACCAGCACCGACACGATCAACTCGCTGACAAGACGATAACTAATACCCTGATGTTGAGCAAACAGATGAACCATGAATGTCACTGAAGCAGATTTTGTTTGTTGTCGCATTGACCTGAGCCAACTCAGAAAGCTTCACCAAAGACCCCAGCTAAATACTTTGGTTCGGAGCAGCCAGCGGGATACTTCGAAGTGCTTATCCCTGCCGGTTTCAGTTGGGCTGCAAGCGTTCTGAGAAGCTGGTTTTGTGCCAACGAACCGCCTTTGGGAAGGCCTTTTGGTATTTCAGGTCTTGCTTGGCTGGCCCTGCGGGCTTCCCTCGGTCAGGTCTCCGCCTTTTCAAGACCGGCCCGGACGGGCTTCCTGCCCTGTCGGCCCTCGATTTTCATCCCTGAAAATCGCCTTGGGCGGAACCCCTTCCTCGGCACCCAGATGCTCAAGGAAATAGGCCCCACAGCTCCAATACCACGCAGCGTCTTGTTTTATGTGTAATTGATTGAGGGTTGGGAGAATAAGCTGAGGCCACCGCAA
>JAOUCS010000014.1 GCA_029859645.1 Lysobacterales bacterium
GCCGATGGCGATGCGGTAGCGCAGGCGAGAACGAGGTTACGGCTTTGGCGAAGCTAAAGAAGTGGCCGAGTGAAGCCGTCGCGCGTTGATGGAGGCGGCCTGAAGGTGGTCGAGGCTGGAGCCAGGCTCAAGGTCCAAACAGCAGTGTTCCGGGTCGGCAATCAATAGGCCACGGCGTTCGAGCGCCCGCACGATGCGGCGGCTCAGGGTAACGAGCAGGCTGTCAAGGTTCTCACAGGTCGGGCGGCGGGTTCGGTGAAAGGTTAACCGATTGTTGGACAAACGGTAGGCACCGTCCAGGAACAACATGTGTAGGTGAACGTTCAGGTTAAGTGCCGAACCGAAGCGCTGGATCAGCGTGACGGCGCCGGTGCGTGCACCGGAGGACACGGTAAAGCCTGAATGACGGACCACGAAAGTTGAGATGGCGCGATGCACCACGGTCAGTACCGCAGAAAGCGCGTTCGGATCGTTGGCAAACAGAAAGCGCAGGGGAAATGGAAAAGTCAGTACCCATTGCCGGACCGGTGCCTCGGGGAACACGTGATCGACAAGATGAGCGGCTGATTCCACCATGCGTCGGGCACCGCAACTGGGGCAGAATCCTCGGCGCTTACAACTGAAGGCGACCAGGTGCTCATGGCAGCAGTTATCGCACTTGACTCTCAGGAAGCCATGCTCCAGCAGCCCGCACTTCAGGTAATCCTCAAACTCCTGTCGGACGAACTTCGGCAGATAGCCGCCAGATCGTTCAATTTCGTCGACGAATCGTGGGTAGTGCTTTGCGATGACGGAGTAGAGTTCCGTCTGTTCAGGCTGATGTCGGTAGTAGCCTGGGGCGTTGGTGGTTGGAGATCGTGCAAGCACCGGTCATGAACAAAATGGGTAACTCGTCCATGGTTCAGGCGCTTGACCCGCGTGTCTGCAGTAGTAGTACCCGGATAGTTGTAGGAAATGCTTGCCGGAGCAGGGAGGCGGTGTATCAGTTAATTGCCCCTAAACTGAATCTTTATCTCCCCCAGTGACCGTGAATAGACCTAAGGACACAGCAAATTAAATCCGATAAATAGTTATTTCGAATCATTACACGATTTAGAAAAAATGGTGCCCAGGGGCGGAATCGAACCTGGATTGGCGGTATGTAGCTGATCAACGAACTGAACTTTGCCCAATCCAAAGTGTTGAACTGTTGCCACTCAGAAGTTACACGAGTGGTGATCCTCCCGTGGGCGCCATCCACAAAAAAAGCGCCGTTCAGGCGCTTGTTTTGGATGGTGCCCAGGGGCGGAATCGAACCACCGACACGCGGATTTTCAATCCGCTGCTCTACCAACTGAGCTACCTGGGCAACAGGGTATTCAATGAAGGCGCAGTATTAAACCTTTTGGGGCTCATAAAGTCAACCTACATCAGGCCGAAAACCAGCCCGTACAGGGTAAATTGCATGGTGTGATAGCCGGCGTTGATCAGCCAGAGTTTAAGGCTTTTCAGCTCGAACAGGTAATTTACACCGAATGACGTGGCTACCCAGGCCAGGCCTACTCCGACGCCCGAGTGGAAGGCCATAAAGAAACTGGCATCCGGGCCGATCACCATCGAGAAAGCAATGGCAGCAACCAGGCAAAGCAGGAACGATAGGCCGAATATCTTTACCTTGTTGGCAGCTGCCAGCTGCTCATCACTCAGACCTGATTCGCGCTGCCAGGCCTTGCCAAACAACAGCGGCGAATACCAAAGACCGCCCAGGGCGAAGGCCGACAGGGCTGCGAGCAACGATGGAAGCCATTCAAACGCTCTCATTCCGGCACGTACCCTTCAGGTTTTTCGGCAGACCCTTCGAACAGGAATTTCTCCATCTCACCTTCAAGGTATTTACGGTGCTCCGGGTTGATTGGTGATAACCGGTTCTCGTTGATCAGCATGGTCTGGTGCGCCAGCCATTTCTGCCAGGCCTGCTGCGAAATATTTTCGAAAATCCGTTTTCCCAGCTCGCCGGGGTAGGGCTGAAAGGCCAGCCCGTCCAATTCTTCATCCAATGCCTGGCAATGTACTTTTCGGGTCAATTGAGTTCTCCGTTATTCAGTTTCTTCAGCAGATTACTGACCGGCCTTGGCAGGCCGAGGCCATCCTGCTCTGACGAGGTAAACCAGCCAAGGTTTGCAGGGCATTTTACCTGTGTTCCTTCCACAGCAGTAAGCAGTAGTGGACAAATGGTCATTCTAATGTGGCTGAGCTTGTGCTCAAACGGCGACAGAGGCTCGGTTTCCACCTCTGCTATTCCCAGCGATGCCAGCGCTCTTGCCTCGGTAGAACCGGACGGCAGGCACCACAGGCCGCCCCAAATTCCTGCCGGAGGTCGTTTCTCCAGCAAAATCCGGCCGTGGTTATCCCTGACCACCAGCATGTGAACGGTCTGTTCGCTCACCTTGATCGGTGGCTTCGGTGTGGGTAAGTCGGACACCCTGGAAAGTGCCAGGGCCTGGCAGTCTGCTGCGACCGGACAGGCGTCACAGCCAGGTTTGGAACGGGTACACACGGTTGCACCGAGATCCATGACAGCCTGGGTGTAATCAGCACCCCTGGCAGCGGGCAGTCGTTGTTCGGCTTCCGACCACAGAATCTTCTGGACTGCGGTTTTACCACTCCAGCCCTCAACGGCGGCATGCCGTGCCAGCACCCGGCGGACATTGCCGTCCAGTACTGCTGCCGGCTGGTCGGTGGACTGCGAAATGATGGCATTGGCGGTGCTCAGGCCGATGCCGGGCAGGGAACACAATGCCTCTGCTGTTGCAGGTAAGTTTCCGCTGAACTTCTCAGCGCATATCAGCGCGGATTTATGCAGGTTGCGCGCACGGGCGTAGTAACCCAGCCCTGCCCATAGTGTCAGCACATCGTCGAGAGGCGCATGGGCCAATGTCCGGATATCGGGGAAGTCATCCATCCACTTTTCGAAGTAGGGAATGACGGTGCCGACCTGGGTTTGCTGCAACATGATTTCGGAAATCCACACACGGTAAGGCGTGCGGGGCTGTTGCCAGGGCAGGTCCTTGCGGCCGTGCCGGTCCCACCATTCGAGCAGGCGGTCCGGGAATGAAGGCAGTTTCGCCCTATTCACGAATCAGCCGATGGGCAGGATGGCGTTGACGAATGATCCCGCGTCGAAAGGCCGCAGATCCTTGGCCGCCTCACCCACGCCGATAAACCGTATGGGCAAGTTCAGTTCGTGTGCGATTCCGAACAGTACGCCACCACGGGCCGTACCGTCCAGCTTGGTGACCGTGATCCCGGTCAGGCCGATCGCCTGGTTGAACTCACGCGCCTGGTTGAGTGCGTTCTGGCCGGTACCTGCGTCTACTACCAGCATGATTTCATGCGGCGCGGAATCGTCGATCCGGCTCATCACCCGGTGAATCTTCTTCAGCTCTTCCATCAGGTTGTGCTGGGTATGCAGGCGCCCCGCGGTGTCGGCGATCAGTACATCAATACCCCTGGCCTTGGCAGATTGCAGTGCATCGAAGATCACCGCGGCCGAATCGGCGCCGCTATCCTGTGCTACAACTGGAATGTCATTACGTTCACCCCATGATTTGAGTTGCTCGACCGCGGCGGCGCGAAAGGTATCGCCGGCAGCCAGCATTACACTGAGGCCGTCTTCCTTGTAGCGCTGGGCCAGCTTGCCGATCGTTGTGGTTTTGCCGGCGCCATTAATGCCAACCATCAGGATGACGAAGGGTTTTTTTGCCGCTTCCACGGCCAGGAACTGCTCGCAGGGCTCGATCAGTTCGTAAAGCTCGGCCTGCACGGCGGGCAGCACCTGCTCGGGCTGAGTAATCACTTTGTTCGAAATACCTGCGCGCAGATTCTCAACGATTTCCAGGGCCGCGTTCACGCCGATATCAGAAGTGATCAACGTCGTCTCGATTTCATCCAGCAGGTCTTCATCGATGGAGCTGCGCCCGGTCAGTAACGCTCCCAGCCGCCTTCCCAACTGGCGCCTGGTATCCTCAAGGCGGAGCTCAAGCGCATCCTCGCCGGATTGTTCTGCAGGCCGCAGTTGGACATCCTGGACGGCGCCGGGCTTTTTCTTGTTTTTGCGGAATATGCGCAGCATGCTGTAGCTGTCCTCGATGGATGATGGGGCGATATGCTAATTTTGGGGTCGAATATGAAAAAGAAAAGACCGGGAACCGTGAGAATCATTGGCGGCAAATGGCGAGGCACACGCCTGCCCGTGCCGGATCTCACGGGATTGCGCCCATCCGGTGATCGTAGCCGGGAAACCCTGTTCAACTGGCTACAGGCCGACATTCACGGCGCGACCTGTATCGACCTGTTCGCTGGCAGCGGAGTACTTGGACTCGAAGCTGCGTCACGCGGCGCCGGGCAAGTAACTTTAATTGAAAAATCCAGGGTCGCAGCTGCCGCCATTCGCGAAAGCGCTCAGCGTCTGGACGCTGAACAGGTACAAGTAGTGCAGACCGATGCTATTGAATGGCTCGCCGATTGTGAATCCCAGAGCATGGATATCGTCTTTATCGACCCGCCGTTTTGTTCCAGCCTGGAGCGCCGGGTGATCGAGTTACTGTCGATGGGTGATTGCTTAAATACAGGGGCCCTGATCTATCTGGAAACCGCCTGGGAAACGCCGCCTCTGGTGCCGCCACCGGCCTGGGAGATCATCCGTGAAAAGCGGCTCGGCGAAGTCAGAATGCAGCTTTTGAAAAAAAATTAATTTTTTGAAAGAAATTCATTCCCATTTGGGTCATCTATTATGCAGGCGGTCTTCGCCTGTGTAGTAAGACTCCTCAGTCCCTGCTAAGGGCGCCCCTCCCGGGGCGCCCTTTTTTATGCGATTGGAGGGATGGCTCCCATCCAAAGATAGAGCCATGGCCCATCCCCATAAAAAAGGTACAATGCCCGTTCGCACAGCCGAAACAACAGTAAGCCGCATGACCATCCAGCCCATCGCAGTTTATCCAGGCACCTTTGACCCGATCACCAACGGGCATACGGATCTCGTGTCGCGCGCGGCGCGGGTATTTCCCAAAGTGGTTATCGCCATTGCCGAGAGCCCGCATAAAAAGCCGCTGTTCGACCTGCAGGAGCGGATTGACCTGGCCCGAAACGAGATGGCCAGCCTGGACAACGTCGAGGTCATGGGGTTCAGCAACCTGCTGGTTGAGTTCGTGCAGCAAATCGGCGCTTCGGTCATCGTGCGCGGCCTGCGCGCGGTTTCGGATTTTGAATACGAATTTCAGCTAGCCAGCATGAACCGGCACATTGCGCCCTCGGTGGAAACACTGTTCCTGACTCCGGACGAGGATTACAGCTTTATTTCCTCCTCGCTGGTTAAGGAAGTGGCCCGCCTGGATGGTGACGTTTCTGAGTTCGTCTGCCAGGAAGTTCAGCTGGCCATGCGCAAGCGATTTGCAGAACTGGGGCAGTAAAATTGTCGCTCAAGATTACCGAAGAGTGTATCAATTGCGATGTTTGCGAACCTGAATGTCCCAACGAGGCCATTTATCAGGGCATCGAATATTACGAGATCGATCCCATGAAATGCACCGAGTGTGTGGGTCATTTCGATACACCGCAATGTGTCGAAGTCTGTCCGGTGGAGTGCATCCCCAAGGACGACGAAAACGAGGAAACCGAGGAGCAACTGTGGGAAAAATACCGGCGGCTGATAGCTCAGGCTGCAGTCTGAAATCGAAAATGACTTTCCGGGCAATATTTTGCCTGGTGCTGATAACTGTTGCTGCGCCGCTGTGGGCGGTAAGCACACCCGACAAGGCGGCGATCGCCAGTGCACATTTCCTGGCCACCGAGGCGGGCCACGAAATCCTGTCAAAAGGCGGCAACGCGTTTGATGCGGCCATCGCGGTCAGCTCTACCCTGGCAGTAGTCGAGCCCACCAGTTCGGGAATCGGCGGCGGTGCTTTCTGGCTGTTGCACCGCGCTGCCGACGGTTTCCAGACAATGATCGACGCGCGCGAGCAGGCGCCAGGCGCGGCTCACCGGGACATGTACCTGGACGAAGAGGGCAATGTTAACCGTGATCTCGCGATCAACGGCCCGCTGGCCGGCGGCATCCCGGGCGAAATAGCCGGGCTGGAGCACCTGGCGGTTCATTATGGCAGGCTGCCTCTGTCCGTCAGCCTGCAGCCGGCCATCCGGATAGCCCGGGACGGCTTCAAGGTGGATGAGAAATTCCATGCGCTGATGAAATGGCGCATCGATACCATCAAGCGCTGGCCTGAGGCGTCGGAAGCCTACCTTGCTGACGGTGAAATGCCGCCGGTGGGTCACGTGATCAAGCTGCCTGATCTCGCCTGGGTGCTCGAACAGGTCGCTGAGCGCGGTGCCGAGGGGTTTTACGCGGGCCCGGTGGCAGAGCGGATGGTGAAAGGCGTGCGCGAAGCCGGCGGCATCTGGACGATGGAAGACCTCGCAGCCTACAAGGTGAAGGAACGCGAGCCGATACGCGTGATACACGGTGATTACGAACTGGTCACGGCGCCACCGCCATCCTCAGGGGGTATTGCGCTGGCGGAAATCCTGAATATCATCGAGCCGTTCCGGGTTAACGAACAGGACCCGGTTTTGCGGACCCACCTGCTGGTGGAAGCGATGCGCAGGGCATATCGTGACCGGGCCATCTACCTGGGCGACCCCGACTTCGTCAATATTCCCGTGGCTATGCTGACCAATCCCTACTATGCAGATGGTTTGCGTGCCTCGATTCGCCCCGACCGGGCCACGCCCAGCAGCATGCTGGCGGGTAATGACCAGTTACCGGACGGCACCGACACCACGCATTTTTCCATCATCGACACCGAGGGCAATATGGTCGCGGCTACATTGACGGTTAACCTGCCTTTCGGCTCGGGCTTCATGCCACCTGGCACCGGATTGCTGATCAACAATGAGATGGATGACTTCTCCGCCAAGAAAGGCGAGCCTAATGCCTATGGCTTGATCGGTTTTACAGCCAACGAGATCCAGCCCTATAAGCGGCCGCTATCCAGCATGACCCCGAGTTTCATGATCAGCGGCGAAAAGCGCGCCGTGATCGGCACGCCCGGCGGTAGCCGGATAATTACCATGGTGCTACTGGGCATCCTGGATTTCGTGCAGGGTAATCAGCCTGAATCCTGGGTATCACTGCCGCGTTTCCACCACCAGTATGTTCCCGACAAGATTTCTGCCGAGCCGGACGCGTTCTCGCCCGAAGTGGTCGAGGGTTTGCAGGCGATGGGCCATGAAGTGGAAGTCCGCAGCAGAACCTGGGGCAATATGCACGGCGCCATGTGGAATCTCGAAACCGGTGAAGTCAGTGCCGGTTCCGATCCGCGCTGGCCATCCGGTCGGGCCATCGTCAGGTAAAACGAACTAAGGAAATTCGATGAATAAACACATTCTCTGGTTGATCCTCCTGCTGCCGCTGAACGCGCCGGCGCAGATCACTCCGTCGCAACTGGACCTGCTGGCTGCTGAGGTGCAACCGCAGGTGGTCGAGTGGCGACGCTGGTTTCACGAAAATCCGGAACTGAGTAACCGTGAGTTCAAGACAGCGGCGCAGATCGAAGGAATTCTCCGCGAGATGGGCCTCGAACCGCAAACGGGGATTGCGCACACCGGTATCATCGCGATCATTGAAGGTGGCAAGCCAGGGCCAATGGTCGCCATTCGCTCCGACATGGACGGCCTGCCGGTGGTGGAGCAGACCGGGCTGCCGTTCGCTTCGACCAAGACCGATGTTTATAACGGCCAGGACGTTGGCGTGATGCACGCTTGCGGCCATGACAACCACATGTCGATGCTGCTGGGCGCTGCCTGGGTGCTCAACTCGGTGAAAGAAGACCTGGCGGGCTCGGTCATGCTGGTTTTCCAGCCGGCTGAAGAAGGCGCACCTGAAGGCGAAGCAGGCGGCGCCGAGCTAATGCTTAAAGAGGGCATCTGGGCTGAAAGTAAGCCTGAGGCGGTGTTCGGCATCCATGTCGGCATCGCAACTCCCGGCGGCCAGATTGCGGTGAAACCGGGCCCACTGATGGCTGCGGTCGATAGCTTTGAGATAATCGTGGTCGGTAAACAATCACATGGTGCGATGCCCTGGAACGGTATCGACCCGATCGTCGTGGCATCGCAAATCGTGTTGGGCCTGCAGACCATCGTCAGCCGCCAGGTCGATGTCACGCTGGCGCCGTCTATCGTCAGTGTCGGTCGGATTTCCGGCGGCGTCCGTAATAACGTGATTCCCGACCGTGTCGAGATGGAAGGCACCATCCGAACCTTCGATGAGAACATGCGGCGTGAAATTCACGCCCGGATCGAGAATACCGCCAGGGCTATCGCATCAGCAGCAGGCGCGGAAATTGAATTCAAGCTGTTGATTGGTTATCCGGCCGTCAACAACAACGCGGAACTCTTCGAGAAATCGTTACCGATTTTGCAGCGAGTGTCGGGTGACAACCCCGTCAACATTATCACGCCGCAGACCGTGGCCGAGGATTTCTCGTTTTTTGCCAATGAAACTCCTGGCCTTTTCCTGTTCCTGGGCAACGGGCCGCCGGATGTAGACCCCACTACCTTGCCCGGTAACCATTCGCCTTATTTTGATATGTACGAGCCCAACCTTGAGATGGGCGTGCGGATTTTCAGTAACCTGGTGGTCGACTACCTCAATAACTGATCGATTTGCGCCGGGCTATGAAGTCGGAATCGTCAGCACGGGAGCATTCGGGTCCGTGGCCTGGTTGGTCAGGGTCGTCATGAACAGCATCAGTGTAAATACACGCTTGGATGTCAGATCGGCATTTTCTATCCAGTACCAGTAACCTTCGTACCGTACCTGTGCAAAACTGTCGTCCGGTTTTTCTGCGCTTGAGTGAACCTGGAAAGGCCGTTTAGACGAGGTAGCAGCGTCATAGCCGGGAACTGCATGAGCGGCCTTTTCAGCCGGTACGTCGATGAATCCAGCCATCGCGGACAACATCTGGATCACCGACCGGGTTTGAATGGCAAGGGTGTCCGGATCAGATTTGAATGGAGCGTAGATGACACGAAATTGATCCCGGCTGGGGTCCAGGCTGATGATCTCGCCCACCCTGCGGCTCTTTGCAATGGTTGATTCGGACAGGCCTTCTTTCTTGAGCCTGAAGACGATGTCATGCTTGTTGTTAGCATCCTTGGTCAGTTCAAAACCCACCGCGCCCAGGATTTGCAGTTCCTGCATCAGCTGCACATATTCGATAAACTCAGGATCGGCAGTACTGTCTTTGCGTCTGGTGACAGACCAGTTGTGTACGCCATTGATCGCTTCGACGGCCCAGGTAAATAAAAGCTCGCTGCTGTAACCTGCCTGGATCAGTGCCAAAAGGCTGGACGGCGCCACAGGTTCGAGGATCGCCCTGAGGTAGTCATCGCCGGTTTTAGGCATGTAAGTGATGGTCGGACGGTCGGTATACGTGCCGCTGGCGCCCAGCCCCTGGGAGTTACCCCCGACAAAATTGTCTGAAAATCCCAACCTGCCGTTCACCGTGGTCGATAGTGTGTAGCCACTGACGATTGAACCCACATCAACGAAAACCGGCATGTCCACGAAGCGGATCTTAACAATATTGGCCAGCATCTGGTTTTTCCAGGTATCACCAATACTGTTGCCGTAATTGATCTGGTCACGGTCCATGGTTTTGGGGCCGTAACTGCCACAGGAAGCCAATAACAAGCCAAGTCCCATAGCCGTTAAAGTCTTGCAGATCGAGGTTTTCATAAGCACAAGAATCTATTGGGGTTTGATATAGGCCCGGGGCAGCTCTGTCGACTCGGGTAAATAACGATCCCTTAAAAGAGTCTGCCGGGAGACCATGGAGTCCATTTTACCCCCAATAATCACCTGGTCAGCGACCGAGGTCACTTCAAGTGGATCTCCGCTCCAGATGACCAGGTCGGCCACGCTGTTCTCCTCGATGCTGCCGTGATCATCGCCCAGTGAAAAAATCACCGCGGGGCTTGTGGTCAGGGCAGCCAGCCCGGCTTCATAGGGCAGGCCATTTGAAACTGCATTGCCTGCCAATTGTCGCAACTTCCTGGCCTGGTGGGTTTCGGCGCCTGTAAAGGCAAAGGTCACACCGGCCTCGTTCAGCAGGGCGGCGTTGTCCAGCCGGGCGCCCAGTTCATCAAAACTACCTGGCAGGTTGACCAGCGGATCGATCAATACCGCTACACCGGCTTCGGCCAACTGGTCCGCAACCATCCACGCCTCGGTTGCGCCGCTAATCACAGCACGGAGGCCGTGGTGTTTGGAAAACGCGATCACCTGGAGAATGTCGCTGGCCCGGTCGGCGTTGAATACTACGATGCCGCCGGATTTATAATTCCGCAGCACCTGCCTTCCAGCCACGGTTAATAACGGTTCGGGAGCCCATTGCACCTCCGAAGCGGCCTCCGCCATCGCCTGCTCGAGCTGCATCCACTGGCCGGCGCGCGATCCGGCGCTCAGGTCAGACGCATCGGCGCCGACATCGATGAACAGCACTTTGTCGCCCAGAAACGATCCGTATCCACCGTCGAGCGATACGGCCTGTCCCTGGCCGCCAACGATACTGCCGGAGCGGTAAGCTTGCAGCATGGACCAACTGAAACCCTCGACCCTTGTCACCGGGATCACGGAGGAGTTGGGATTGAATGCGAGAGTCACGTCGAATTCCGGTCTGAGACCTTCGATGGCCAAGCCTCCGTCGACAGATGATTCGACCGCTGATATTTCCACCAGCCCGATTTGGTTGATGCCGGCAAAGAAGCCGGGTGTTACCGGCCGGCCTTCTGCTTCGATGACCCGTGCATCGGAGGGTGCGGACAGGTCAATGCCGACAGCCCGGATTCTGCCTTCCCGCACCAGGATGTCGCCATTTTGCAGGACGGACTGGCTGCTCATCGTGTGGACAGTTGCATCGTTGATGAACAGGGTTTCCGCATTTACGGTCAGTGAAGTGGCGAGAGCGAGCACCAGGACAGTCATTTGATCACGGTTCATTGTGCTGCTCCCAGTTGCTGCCCGAGTTCGAAATCGGAAACAGGTTGCCGCTCGGGGTCATTGCGGTCAAAGAGCAGGGCGCCATCGACAAACACCTGGTCAGCCTTGGCATAAACGCTGAACGGGTTGCCGTTCCAGATCACCACGTCCGCCATCTTGCCGGCCTCCAGCGTGCCCGTCTGGTCCAGGATGCCCATCGATTTGGCCGGGTTGGCCGTGATCCAGCGGATCGCGTGCTCAGGCTGGATGTCCATCCCGGCGCGCCTGCCACGGGTCATCGCCTTGGCCGCTTCCTGGTTCAGCCGCTGAATGCCTTCTTCGGAATCCGAATGCACGATGGCGCAGCTGCCCTCCGGCCGGTCGACCAGCGCGATATTTTCCTGGATGCCATCATAGGCTTCGGCCTTGAATCCCCACCAGTCAGCCCAGAGTGCGCCGCACACGTTGTTCTCGGCCAGTTCGTCGGCAACTTTGTAGGCTTCAACGCCATGATGGAATGCACTGACGGTGTAGCCAAATTCGTCGGCCATATCGAGAATAGTCATCATCTCGTCCGCGCGGTAGCAGTGCATGTGAACCAGGACTTCACCTTTCAAAACCGCCGCCAGCGTTTCCAGTCTCAGGTCGCGCGTGGGCGTCTTGTTTTCAGAGCCGTTCTTGTCGTTCTTTTTACTGTCTTTCTTCGCCTCGTACTCATCCCAATCCTGGATGTATTTTTGTGCCTCGATCCATTGCGCGCGATAGCCTGCAACATTGCCCATGCGCGTGGACGGTGTCTGTTTCCTCTCGCCATAGACCCGCTTGGGGTTTTCACCGCAGGCCATCTTCAGGCCATGAGGCGCGGAAGGGAACTTCATCGCCTGGTAGCTGATTGACGGAACATTTTTCAGCGTGACGCCGCGCCCACCGATCAGGTTTGCCGAACCCGGCAGGATCTGCATGGCGGTGACACCGCCAGCACGCGCGCGGTTGAAGCCGGGATCCTGTGGCCAGATACTGTGCTCGGCCCAGACCTGCGCGGTGACCGGCGCGGTCGCTTCGTTGCCATCGGAATGTGCTTTGATGCCGGGGCTTGCGTATACACCCAGGTGAGAATGAACGTCGATCAGACCTGGAGTTACCCAGCGTCCTTCGGCGTCGATGACCTGCGCATCGCCAGCCCTGATGGTCTCATTGCCGCTTGCGACTTGTTGAATCCGGCCATCGGAAATCAACAGGCTGCCGTTTTCAATGCGCTCGCCCGTTCCGGTCAGCAGGGTGGCATTGACGATCAGCACCGGCTCCGAAGGAAGCGGTGAGTAGGTGGACGGGAAAGGCTGGGCATTGACTGTAAAAGAGGAGGTCAGCCCGATCAAGGCCAGGCTGAGAAAGAAATTTCTGAAAGTCATATTTATTCCTGGTGTTATGATTTCCGGCATACCGGACGAGCTGGCCGGCAGGATACTACATCATATATGAAAAAGCTGATCAATCAGCCCGAATTCAGACAGTGGATCGAACGCAGCCTGGAGCGACAGGAAAATATCCTGGCGGTCAGCAACCAGGGCACGATTCTGCGTTACCAGCGAGATGACCTTGACCTGGTCGTCAAGTCAGCCATGGGTCGTGGATTATTGCGTAAGTTCCGGGAAAGAACCCTGCAAACCGAGTACCTGGCCTATCAGCGCCTGCTTGGACTGAAGGGTGTGCCTGCCTGTTATGGCATGGTCGACAATCGATACCTGGTAATCGAGCATGTTCACGGCAAGCCTTACCGGGAAGCCAGCTGGGATAATCGGGATGCGTGGTTCGAAAAGTTCCTGGTGCTGCTTAACGCGATGCATCACCGGGGTGTAAGTCATGGAGACCTCAAGTCGAAGTCCAATATCATGGTCACCGGGGATGAACAGCCCTGCGTGATCGACTTTGGCACGGCCATTGTTTTCAGGCCTGGACTACATCCGTTGAACAACTGGCTTTTCAGGCGCGCCCGCCAGATGGACATCAACGCCTGGGTCAAACACAAGTACCACGGCCGCTATGAAAACATGACGGATGAGGACATGGCGTTGCTGCACTACAGCTGGTTTGAATACCTGGCCCGAATCGTTAATCGCAGGCCGGTTAGGACCATTCCCCGCAAGAAATGAACGGGAAAAGGGAGCAGCAGGCTGGGCGGTTCTTCGCCGGTTACCTTATCTCGCGGCGGGCGCCCTGCGAATCAGTAATCCGAATCATCGTTGTTGTTTTTCAGCTTCGGTCAGCAGTCGGAGCCCCTGTTCTATGGAGATTGCCGGGCTGTAGCCGAAATCGCGCTGTGCCGCGCGCGTATCGAACCAGTGGGCCGTGGCGAGTTGCTCGACAGAAAAACGCGTAACCGGTGGTTCCGAATCCAGCCGCAAAATCCGCCAGGCTGTCTCGCAGATCGAGCCCGCTGTTTTGGCAACAGCCACCGGTACCGCCCGGATGGTTACCTCGATGCCAATGGCGGCGAGCAGTCTTTGAATGATTTCACCCTGGGGCAACGGTTCGTTATTGGTGACGAAGTAAGCTTTACCCGCGCATCGTGCGTCACCGGCGAGTTCCTGCAGCGCATTGAGATGGGCCTGGGCCGCGTTTTCAACGAATATCGTGTCGATGATTTTTTCCGGGCCCGGCAGGGCCAGGCGGCCACCGCGGGCCTTGGCTGCCAAGCGGGGCAGGATATGGGGATCTCCGGGCCCCCAGATCAGGTGCGGGCGCAGAGCAACGGTTTTCAGGTCATCCGAATGGGCTGCGATCACCAGTTTCTCGGCCAGAGCCTTGCTTTCAGGGTAAGGCGCCGTGAAATGATCTGCGATTGGCAGCGATTCGTCGGCTCCGCTGACATCGCCACCTGAATGCACGATGCTGGGGGAACTGGTGTGGACCAGGATCGGAATGGCCAGTTCCCGGCAAATCCTGATGACATTGGCGGTACCGTCAACATTGATGCGGTGGTAATCATCCGGATTACCCCAGACGCCGGCTTTGCCAGCGGTATGAATAATTGCCTCGCACCCTGCTGCGGCGTCTCTCAGTTCATCCAGCGAAGTAATACTGCCTTGCTTCGAGAGAATGCCATGTTCAAGCAGGTGCTCGGCGACACTGCGCTGAAAAGCAACAACCTGGTGACCCTGTGCGGCGAGTTGCCTGCAGATCGAACTTCCGAGGAATCCACCGCCACCGGTAACCAGTATCTTCAATGGCTAGCTCTGCATTTTTTTGGCTGCCCACTCCGCCAGTTCTTCACGGCCAATCTTGGAGTTGTGCCGGATATCCACCGGAAAACCAGGGTGGAATAGCACTGTTCTGATGCTCTTGGTAATGCCGTGTGCCTGGGCCAGTTGCAACAGGTCGAAATGCACCCGTTCGGTGTCGACCGGCGACAGTTTGCCCTTCACTTCGATACACAGAACGGGCGTCTGGCGTCCCTTGGTTCCAACCCCCACCACGGCAGAGCGAACCAGGTCCGGATGTTGATTGAAAATGGCTTCGCACTGATCGGCATACAAGGTTTCCTCAGCAGTCTCAATGCGCTGTGAAACACGGCCGCAGTACCAGAGCCGGCCGAGGCCGTCCATGATGCCGACATCCCCCATGCGATGCCAGGTGTTGCCAAACTCGTCGCCAAACTTGGACATGGCGGTGGCATTATCCCGTTTCCAGTAGCTGTCGGTACAACTGGGCCCGGTAACAATAATTTCACCCGGCATTCCATAAGGCATTTCGGTGGTTTCGGACAAGTCATTGAATGCCATTTCACTGATCTTGATGATTTTGACCTGGTTGGGCTCGATGGGTTGGCCAACGAATACGCCATCACCCGATTCGATCCGGTCTACCATCTTGTCATCAATCTGCGACGCGCTGACGCTACTGACCGGCAGACACTCGGTGGCGCCGTAAGGCGTGTGTATTTCAGCATCG
Source organism: Lysobacterales bacterium (assembly GCA_029859645.1). Classification (GTDB taxonomy): domain Bacteria; phylum Pseudomonadota; class Gammaproteobacteria; order Xanthomonadales; family SZUA-36; genus JAHEFT01. The sequence continues at coordinate 14,963 of JAOUCS010000014.1, forward strand.
CGATAGAGTGAGTCCTGCATCCTCCGGATTGTACTGATTGGAACGGCAGCGCCTGCAGAAATGACCCGGGTCACGCTTTCAAGGCGGATATTATTGTCGACACAATAGTTGCTCAGCGTGTTCAGCAATGCGGGCGAGCCAAAAATGTTGGTTACCTTGAACCGGTCGATCGCCTTGATCAGCTTTTCGGGATCAGCATCCGCCGGCCGGGTCGGGTCCATGTCTGGCACGATGGTGGTCATTCCCAGCGCGGGGTCAAACAAGGCAAAAGGCGGAAACGTGGGCAGGCTCACTTCACCCGGCTCTATGTTGAACGCGTTCTTCAGCATGTTCACCTGGGCATTGAAATGGCGGTGGCGGTAAACCACGCCCTTGGGTACCCCGGTACTGCCCGAAGTGAACAGGATGGCGGCCATGTCTTCCGGCTTAACCTGGTGTTCGAATTCAGCTGCGGATTCAGCCCCCATTTGCCGGAGCTTTTTCAGGTTGATGCCTCCCAGCCCCAGCGTAGGACCCGCAGTGACCAGGAGTTCACAGCTTTGCTTGGCCCAGCCCAGCACCTTGCGGGCAAAATGAGCCTTGGTCACGCCGATAAAGGCTTTGGGTTCGGCCTCGGCCAGGCATTCCTTCAAAGGTTTCATGCCAATACCGGGATCGATCAGCACCGGAACGGCGCCAGCCTTGAACAATGCGAAGAACATCGCAAAGAAATTGAGCCCTGGGGTCAGCATCAGGGCCGTGCGCGTGCCAGCTGTAATGCCATAGGCGTGCAGGCCGCGAGCATAACAGTCGGCGAGCTCGTTCAATTCCTGATAGGTAACGCTTTCGTAGTGATCTTTCCGAAAGGCGCTGTTTTTGGGGTAGTAAATGGCGATTGCGCTGGGCTGCCGTTGAGCCTGCCAGCTCAAGGCATTCGCTACATTGCTGAATTCATCCGTGTTCCAGGTTGTTTCCACTGGCATATCCATCATTCGAATCTTCCCTGATTCCTGTAAATCGGCTGATCTTATCGATCAATTCCGGCCCGCCGTCTTCAAGCACATAGTGTCCGCAGTCCGGAAAACGCAGCACCTGGGCTTCCGGAAAGTACTCCAGCCACTGGTTGAGGAAGGGGGTGTCGAACACGAAATCCCTTTCTCCCCATGCGATCAAACACGGTTTGTTCTGCAGCAAGTGTAATCGCTCGGCGGTATTTATCAAAATATCGTAACCGGGATCGGTTTCCTTCAGCGGGATATCCTGGACAAATTTCAGGGTCGCGATGCGGTTAGCAGGGGTGTCATAGGGTAGTGTATAAGCTTGCCGGATTTCCCTGGAGACCGGTTTCTTGAAGGCCACATGCGCCGCAATTCCGGAAAAAGCATTAAAACGGGTGACCAGGAAAGCACCGATGGCAGTGTCTCTGACCAGGCTCAGGGCAGGGGGCATTTTCTTGTCTTCCGGTAACGGAAAAGCAGCAGTGTTCAGAACCACCATCCGGCTGATCAGGTCAGGGTGCTGCACCGCCCAGCCAAAACCGATCATCCCTCCCCAGTCGTGTACCACCAGGGTCAGTGGCTGGTCGATACCAAGCTGCCTGACCAGGCTGTCGAGATCCTCGATGCGGCTCTTCAGCCGGTAATCATAGTGGGTATCATCCGGCTTGTCCGAAAGGCCGCAGCCCAGGTGGTCCGGCACGATGCAGCGGAACTGGCCGCTCAATGCCCTGACCAGGTTGCGGTAATAGAAGGACCAGGTGGGATTGCCATGCACCATGAGAACCACGGGCGCATCACGTGGGCCCTCGTCCAGGTAGTGCATGCGCTGGCCACGAATCTCCAGATAGTGGCTCGAAAACGGGTAAAGATGGACGGGCGGTTTTACCAAACGACTGCTACCAGACGACTTCCGCCATAGCGCAGTTCAGACCGGAGCCGATTCCCAACAGCGCGACTCGGTCGCCCTTGTTGATTTTACCCAGCTCGGCTGCCTTGGCCAGAACGATGGGAACGGAGGCCGGGCCGATGTTGCCCATCTCCGGGTAAATCGCATGGACCTTTTTGGGGTCCAGACCCAGCAGGTTGACCAGCGAGTCGGTGTGAACCTTGCTGACCTGGTGAATGACGAACTGGTCCAGTTCGCTGGCCACCCAGCCGAGCGCTATCCTCGCGGCATTGAAAGTCGTCGACGCCAGCTTGAGTCCCTCGCTCAGCAGGATGCGGGTATCGGTCATCATCTGGTTCATCTGCCCACGGCACAGCTTGTTAAATTCCGTGGCCGCGCGGGAAACGCTGCCCAGGTAAGGATGGCCCTCCGGAGCGAGTTCACGCCGTGCCATGACCATGGCCGCTGCGCCTGAGCCCAGGGTAAGCGATGCGAATTCGGCACGGAACTGCTCTTCGCCCATTTCCGGGTCCAGCATGCGCTCAATGGTCGCTTCGGTGATAGGCCGGCTTGATTCCCCGTCAACTACCAGTGCGTACTCCACTTCAGCCCGCTCAATCATTCGCGCAGCGATATCCATGCCGTTCATGAACGCCAGGCAGGCATTGCCCACATCGAAATTCAGACAGTTTTCATTCAGATTCAGGTTGCCGTGAACGATACAGGCCGTTGAAGGTTCCAGGTAATCCCTGCAGACGGAGGTATTGATGATCACCCCTATTTTCTGCCGGTCTATGCCGGATTCATCCAGCGCCTTTTCCGCTGCGAGCGTTGCTGCATCCGAGGGCGACGTTCCTTTTTCCCAGAAGCGGCGCGCGCCGATGCCAGATACTTCCTCGAGCAGGTCGTTCCTGACGCCGAGGCGGTCAAGCGTCGGCTTCAGTTTTGTCTCGATTTCCTTGGAAGTGACGCGGATTGGAGGCTCAACCGCCGCGAGCGATTGAATGACAACATGCTTGAATTTCATCAGGTTCGCCAGGAAAGATAGTGAACATAGAAGTATAGTCTAATTTGCGACACTTCAAGGTGTGGATTTAAACCCGATAAGCCTTGCGCTAGACTGGCTGTGCAATGAATAAGGGCATTACAAAAACGCTGTCAGCCACGCCGGAGAGTTTCAGTCTCCGCCGGATTCCCCTGGATCGGCTGGTGCCCCCATCCTCGGGGGAGGTTCACCTCTGGTTTCTCGACCTGGGCGAACTGTCGGGTTCGTTGAGCGCTGCCCTGGGCGGTCGCTGCGACAATCCGTCGCCTGCCACACCGGGGCAATTGCTCATGGCCCGCCGTTTTTACCTGCGTTTATTGCTGGGGGCTTATCTCGGCTTACCGGGCAAAGCGGTAAAAATCAATCGTAAGAACCGCGGTAAGCCCATTCTCGACGCAACTGTTCACGAGGAAGAAATCCACTTCAGCATGGCCAAGAGTGAAGACAAGCTATTGATCGGGATTTCTGCGTCCAGCCATATAGGCGTTGATCTGGAACGTGCCGGGCGGCATGCGCGCAATGCGATGGGTGTTGCGCGGCGTTATTTCAGCGCGGACGAGGCAGCCGCACTGGCCGCGTTAGATGCGAGCCTCCGGGATGAGGCTTTTCTTCGTGCATGGGCCTGCAAGGAATCTGTGGTCAAGGCGTCCGGGATGGGTATCGCGAACCAGTTCCACCGGTTTTCGGTGCAGACAGATATTAACAGGCAGGCCGCGGTCCTCGATTTTGATGGCAAGGGTCCCGGCGACTGGTCGCTGGCGCTGGTGCAGCCCTCCGACACGTTTCTCGGAGCGCTTGCCATTGAAGACAGGCTGACCAGCCTCAAGACCTTTAAACTCGTTGCCGCCGGGAATCAGCCAGGCTAGTCATGTTACGGACCCTGTTCCTGCTGTTCGCAGCAATGCTTCTGCTACCGGCCTGTTCCCTCTCGGAAAAAAAGGTGGAGCAGGTTGATGCCAGGATTAACGCAACGCGTGAAATCGGACTGAATTGCTTTCCCCGGGACAAGGATCGCTGCGCAGTACCTTCACCTTTATTGGAACTGGGGCGCCAGGCCCAGCACGATGGCAGGCACCGGCTTACATTGGTGGAATACGGTGAGGACGCGTTGAAACTGCGGATTCACATGATCCGGGCGGCGCGGCGCACGGTCGAATTGCAGAACTTCATTCTGAGGGGCGACGACACCGGTGTCCTGATCCTGAATGAAATGCTCGAAGCCGCCCGGCGTGGTGTTAAGGTTCGCCTGCTGCTGGACCAGATGTTTTCATTCTCCGATGTCGAATACCTGGTTCGCCTGACGATGGCACATAGCAACTTCGAAATACGCTTTTACAATCCTTCGTTTTACAAGGCAAAAATGGCCAATCACGACTGGATTAACGGCATGGCGTGCTGTTTCAGGAGGGTCAACCAGCGGATGCACAACAAGCTGCTGGTTACGGATGACCTGGTCGGTCTTGTCGGCGGCCGGAATATAGCGGATCGCTATTTCGACTTTGACACCAATTACAATTTCAAGGACCGGGATGTGGCCGTATTCGGAAATACGGTGCCGGAAATGAGGGAGTCGTTTGACTGGTTCTGGAACGGCCCCAAGACGATACCGGTCCAACACCTCAGGGACGTTGCGGCCGAATTACTGGAAACGGATGATCTGGTCCGGCTGGGTCCTTTCGAGGCGGCACCGAGATTGTTGCCTATCCTGGACCTGGTCAATGATCCGCAGCTCATGGCCCGGTTGTTTGTCGAGCCGGCCTATACCGTAAAGCGGCTGGAGTACTTTTCGGATGCGCCCCGAAAACATTCCGTCGAGGAGACTCTGCCACAGGAGGACACGACCGGCGAGCTTTACGACGTGCTGATCTCTGCAAGACATTCGGTAATAATCCAGTCGCCCTACATGGTGCTGTCGAAGCGGGTCCGGGACCTGGTGGCTAACCTGCGGCTGAAAAATCCCTTCATAGAGCTGATTTTTTCCACCAACTCGCTGGCTTCAACCGATGCGGACACGGTGTATGCCAACACCCACAGGCACAAAAAACGCTATGTTGATGGCTTGCGCTTCCAGATGTACGAGTTCAAGCCTTACCCGGGAGATGCACCCGAATTCTTTCCGCGCTGGGCCCAGTTAATGGAGGAAAAGAAGCAGGGTGTAGAGAGTAAATCTGTTGTTTCCGGGGACAATTCCGTCATTCCGATGCCTGCACCGCGTGTTGGGTTACATTCAAAATCATTCGTGGTGGATGGCAAGGTGGCGATGATAGGCTCGCACAACTTCGACCCGAGGTCGGAAGGGTTCAACACCGAAAACGGCCTGATCATTTATGACGAGGTGTTTGCCCGCAAACTGGAAGAACTGATACGGCGGGACATCGAGCCGCAAAACAGCTGGATTGTGGCGATGAAACCCAAAGGCGAACAGAAGGAGACGGCCCTGGCAGATGTTCCCAAGACCATTCCCCAGTTCAAACCCTGGTCCTATGGCTCCACTTCGGTTTACGAACTTGCACCAGGAAAGGAACCAAGAGTGCCTTCATCACCGGATTTCTATGAACATTATTATTCGGTCGGTGCTTTTCCCGAGGTGGTCAGAACCAGGCGCCAGGCGACCGTGATCTTCCTCAGTTCGTTTTTCTTCTTCCTGGAACCGATACTCTGACCCGGTGCATATACTGATCCTCATTGCTGCCTTAGTGCTGTTGATCGCCGGCCCCGGACTGTGGGTCAAGCGAACCATGGCCCGCTACCATCAACCGCGCGACAGGTATGAACAAACCGGGGAGGAAATTGCCCGTAAACTGCTCGATGCCTATGGACTCCAGGCTGTGCCGGTCGAAACCTCGACGACAGGGGACCATTATGATCCGACGGACAGGGTGGTGCGGCTGGTGGATTCCAACATGCAGAGCAGATCCCTGACCGCGGTCACTATCGCGGCGCACGAAGTCGGCCACGCGGTGCAGGACGCGGAAGGATTCAAGCCCCTGATGTGGCGAACCCGCCTGGTCAAGTGGGTCAGCCCAATCGAAAAAACCGGTGCGGCACTGATGATGGCCACGCCCCTCATCATCGGCATCACGCGCCTGCCGTTTGCGGGCCTGTTGATGTTCCTGGGTGGTTTGCTGACACTTGGTTCGGCGGTGCTGGTTCATATCCTGACCTTGCCTACCGAGCTGGATGCCAGCTTTGGCCGGGCGATGCCCATGCTGGAAGAGCACGGCGTAATCTACTCCGCCGATGAAAAACATGCCCGCCGACTGCTGAAGGCCGCGGCCATGACCTACGTTTCCGCTTCGCTCCTCAGCCTGTTGAATATCGCCCGCTGGTGGGCCATCCTGAGGCGCTGAACGGCCTGCAGTTGCTCTATCTTCGACCGCGCAGCTGACTTTGCGCCGCAGTTCCTCTCGTCGCATGGGCATCTGATCGATCAGGTCAAATGTAGCTTCAAGATCCAGATCAGTTGAACGTGCTTTCAGGCTTCCATCCTTGCCGATCAGGAGCACGGCTGTTCCGGCTGGCTCATGCGTGAAGTAGCGATCCGTGATTTGTTCGCGCATTTCAGTCATGCACTGGCACTGTTTGTATTTACAGTCGTATGCCGCCAGATGGCAACTGCTGTCCAGGTTGCAAGTATGGCTACGGCCAGGATTGCAACTTCTACGGCTACCCTTGAACTCACCATTGCCAGGGCGGGCAGAGCTAACCCGGTCAGCAGATAGAGCAGGCTGGCAGGTTTGGCGGAATCCACGGCCATGCCGAGAAAAACGAAACCAGCGCCCCACAGGGATACCTGCAAATAAGCGACCAGATCAGGAGCAGTGATCAGCCAGGCGGCGCCAGTGACGACGGCGAGGGCAGGAACCAGCGCCAGAAACGCATTGGCTGACAGGCACAAAATCCTGTTCAATTTGCGGGCCGGGCTATTTTTCCTGGCATCGCTGCGGCTGTTAATCGTATTCAATTGTATGGTGTGTGTTTTCACTTTTTTCTCTCCTGTCTACTTACTGATAAGTAAGTTCTTAAGGCAAATTTTTTTACTCGGTAATTCCCAGGTCAATACGAATCTGGGCAAATATATTTTCAAGGTAATCCAGCCCATGCACGCGGGCCATCTGCCTGGCGCCCTGGATCATGGCCAGGATGGACACCGCTTTTGACATCGGATCACCATTGAAATCGAACTCTTTCTGTTCACGTCCCAGTTCCATAACCCGGGTTAGCCATTTAACCGAGTCTTTCATAAAGCTGTTGTTGGCCTTCTTTATTTCTTCATCCAACTCGTCATAGTCAATAGCCAACGCTCCAACCATGCAGATCGGTCGGCCGCAATTACACTGGTTAAGTGTGAAGGCAAACAGTCCTTCCAGCTGTACCCGCGCAGCTCCGCCGTAGGCCATAAATTCGGAAGTGGAGCGGCGCAAAACCCGGTGATTCTCATCGATCAGGGCTTTGATCAGGTCCATCTTGTTGGGAAAGTGATAATGAATAGCGGCGTTCTTGACCCCCATGGGCTCCGATATATCCCGGTAGCTGAAACCATTGAGGCCGCGTTGCAGCATCAGCTGAAACGCGCGGTCGATGATTTCTTCTCTGGTGTTGGTTGCTGCTTTCACTGTCATTCTCAACTTACTTACAGGTAAGTATAAGGCTGTTTTTCCAGGAATGCAAGCCTGGCGATCAAACCGGGCGGGAACAAGGATCAGCTACGGTTGGCCCTGAGCATCAGCCAGGCGCCGGTCACCGTGGATAACAACCCTGCCGCGGACAGGTCGAACAGTTGCCATGGTCCTACCTCGAAGCCCAGCAGCACCGCTCCGCTGAAGAACAGCGCCGAGCCGCAGATGGTGCGCATCAGGCGGCGACTGGACTGACGTTCTTCCTGGCGGTATTGCTCGAGGTCGCGCGGATCGACTTTCGACACCAGTTTCCCTTCAGTAGCCAATTTGAGATAGTCATGCAGCAGTCCGGGCATGTCCGGCGCCTTGCTCAACCAGCCCGGCAATCTTTCGCGCAGATCTTTTGCTGCCTGGTCGATGCCATGCTTCTCCCGAACGATTCTTTCGAGTTCCGGTTTGGAGGCGGCCAGTACGTCCAGCTCAGGGAACAGTTCTCGGCCCAGACCCTCGATGTTCAGCAGGGTTTTCTGCAGCATGATCAACTGGGGCTGGATATCCAGTTTGAAGCGGTAAGCCACCTGGAACAGCTTGAGCATCAGGTTGCCGAACGAAATTTCGTTCAGTGGCCGTGAAAAACTGGGTTCCCCGACGGCCCTTACTGAAGCCTCCAGTTCGTCGACCCGCGTGTCATGCGGCACCCAGCCGGCGTCGATGTGCAACTGGGCCACGCGGAAGTAGTCGCGGTTGAACAAAGCCTGGAAGTTTTCCGAAATGTAGTAAAGATCCAGCGGTGTCAGGCTGGCCACGATGCCGAAATCCAAAGCAATATAGCTGGCGTTTTCCGGGTCGCTGACATCCACCAGGATATTTCCGGGATGCATGTCGGCGTGAAACAGGTTGTCTCGGAATACCTGGGTGTAGAACACGCGAATGCCCATTTTGGCAAGGCGTTCCATGTTCACGCCGGCGTCTTTCAGTGCCTGGACATCGCTGATCGGGATACCGTAAACCCGCTCCATGACCAGCACTTGCTCTTTACAATAGGGCCAGTAAATTTCGGGAATATACAGGTCGGTCGAGCCCTCGAAATTGGCCCGCAGAGCCGAAGCGTTGGAAGCTTCCCGGGTCATGTCCAGTTCATCGAATATGAATGTTTCGAACTCGCGGACAAACTCGGTCGGTTTCACCCTTGAACCGGTCTGCCAGTATTTCTCCGCCAGTTGTGCAATGGACATCAGCAGGTCGATGTCGCGGCGGATCAGCTTGCGGATGCCGGGACGAACCACTTTAACGACGACTTCACTTTCGTCGGGCAGGATTGCGGTATGCACCTGGGCTATCGAGGCCGAGGCCAGTGGTTCGGAGTCAAAAGACCTGAACAACTCAGAAACCGGCTTGCCCAGGGCGCTTTCGACAATTTCCCGGGCCTGGGCGCCCGGAAAGGGTGGTACCTGGTCCTGCAGCAGCGCCAGTTCATCCGCAATATCGGGCGCCACCAGGTCACGCCGCGTGGAAATGATCTGGCCGAACTTCACGTAAATCGGCCCCATCTCGTTGAGCGCGAGTCGCAGCCGTTCACCGCGAGGTTTGTCAGAGACGTCTTGCCTGGACCAGGGGGTTACCGTCCGCAGCAGCCGCATCGGCCGGTACAGGTGGGTGGCTTCGAGAAATTCATCCAGTTGATAGCGTGAAAGAATCGCGCTGATCTTCAGCATCCGGCCGAATTGTTTGACGGTATGTATCATTCGGCGGATTCTTCCAGTTCAAGAATACGGTTCTCCAGGCTTTCGGCCCATTCACTGGCCTCCTCAACGGCTTCGGCAAACGCTTCGATTTCATCGCTACCGACCACCGGTGACTGGTTCTGTTGCAGGTACTCGCTGATCATGACTCCAGCGCTGCCGGCAGATTCACGGGCCTGCTCCGCGCCGGCGCGAAGTCCGGCAGCCACCTGGTGGCCCCATACGTCGCCGAAAATTCTTGAGAGCCGACCCTCCCAGTCCGGATCGAGACGCGAGAAAAGCCGTTCGAGATCGCGCGCCAGGTTGGCGTCCCCCGAGATGTTCACCCGTGAATCGGGGCTATTCCAACTGCCCAGTTCATCCGGCACCGCAATAGAGAACAATGCCGCTGGCGATCCGCTGATAGTGGTGTCCGGTTCAAATGAAGAGCGTGTGCCTACTTCAACCTGACCGCCGTTGAAGGCGAAGTACAGCGAAATGCCGACACCTTCGATATCCAGTTTGAGCATTCGTCCCTCGAGGCGGTCGATGCGTTCTGGCGTGCCTTCGTCCAGGTCCAGCAGGCGATTGATGGCAGATTCCAGCATGGCCGCCAGGATGCCCGGAAATGGGGTTCTGTATTCGGGCATTTCAGCTGTGCACTCCACTGTGAATGGCGACGATCCCGCCAGTCAGGTTACGAAACCGGACCTGGTCAAACCCGGCATCAGTCATCATTTCAGCCAGTTTCTCCTGTGGCGGGTGCTTGCGGATGCTTTCAGCGAGGTAGCGATAACTGTCCTCGTCGTTGGCAATGATTTTCCCTAGTGCAGGCAGAGCTCCGAAAGACCACGCATCATAGATCGCCTTGAGTGGTTCAGGCTTGACCTCGGAAAACTCCAGGATCCAGGCCTTTCCTCCGGGCCGCAGCACTCGGAACATTTCCCTGAGGGCGGCATCTTTGTCGGTCACATTGCGCAAGCCGAATGCAATGGTGACAGCATCGAATTCGCCGCTGTCGAAAGGCAGGTGCTCGGCGTTGGCTATGGCGTAGCGGACGTTATTTGCAATGCCCTGGTCTTCCAACCGTTGCCGCCCAACGTTCAGCATGGCCTCATTGATGTCGCTCAGTACGACGCGGCCATTGATCCCGACTTTCCGGCTCAGCAATGCGGCGATATCGCCGGTGCCTCCAGCCAGGTCAAGCACATGATCGCCAATGCCGATGCCGCTGTTGGCGGCAAAATCGCGCTTCCAAAGCCGGTGCACACCCAGCGACATCACGTCATTCATCAGGTCGTAACTGTCAGCTACGGAGTCAAAAACTTCCCGGACACGGTTGGCCTTTTCCCGGACCGCAACTTCCTGGTAACCAAAATGCGTTGTTTTCTCTTCGCTCATCGGCATATTGTATCCTTGCTGCAGTGTTGTCACTAATTTTACTGAGACGGGTAACTTCTTATGAAGAAAGGTCTAATCATTTTGCTGGTGTTGGTGGCTTTAGCTGGTGCAGCTGCCTGGTATTTCGTCAGTTACCGCATGGATTCGGTGATCCAATCGCAAATCGAATCGGCAGCGACGCAATCTTTTGGCAGTCGGGTCACCGTGGGCGCGGTAAAAACCGATATTCAGGGCGGATCGTTGAGCATCTCCCAGGTAACCGTTGCCAACCCGCCGGGCTTCAACAACAAGAACGCCTTCACACTCAATAATATTAAAGCGGTCGTGGATTACAAAACATTCGATATCAAGCGGGTTGTCATCGATAATCCCGAGATCATAATCGAAGAAATGGGTGGTAAAACCAATTTCGATAAGATGCTGGCAGAGATCAACGAAAGTAGTTCAGAGCCAAAGTCAGCTGATGGAGATAGCAGCGAAGCCAAGACCGAACCCACCATAGTGATTCATCATTTCCGGATGAACGAGTCGCGGGCCGCGTTCGAATCAAAGTCGATGGATAAATATACCGACCTGAAGGTTGATGCCATTGAATTGAACGATGTACGGGGAACGCCCTCAGAAGTAGCCGATATCATTGCCAGGGAAGTGATCTCGGAAATCACCAAGGAAGCGGGTATTGAGTTACTCAAGGCCAAGGCTTCCGACAAAATTAGCGAGTTTTTTGGCAAAGACAAGGACTGATACCTTCAATGAAATTTGAAACCTGCGGCCGCCACTGGGCGGCCGTCTGTATTTTGGTGGCTGTAAGTTCGGTGACGTTCATGATCGCGACTCCGGTTTCAGCTGCATCCTCGGGCCTGGACCAGGAGTGCGTCATGAGCCTGGCCGAAACGGCGGATGATTCCACAACGCTGGCGGAGATCCGAAGTCGATGCAAGCAGGCTGAAGAGCCAGCGGATCAGGCTGATGAAGCGGTTGTGAAAACAGCGCCCAGCCCCATAGACAAGCGGCTCGCGGCTGAACGTGAAGCCGCAGCCAGCCCTTACAGTATCCTGGCCCATCGTCCCAATTACTTCCTCGTAGCGGCCTACAACTGGGAGGGCTGGGATTCCGAGTTTGAAAACAAAAACGTGGAAAGCCAGTTTCAGCTGAGCCTGAAAGTACCGCTGGCTGTGGGCTTGTTCAAGGACCGGATGGACGTCTACGGCGCTTATACCAACCGGTCATTCTGGCAAATGTACAACAGCGGTGATTCCGAACCGTTCAGGGAAACCAATCATGAACCGGAGCTATGGGTACAGTTTCGCAACGACTGGAAAGTCTGGGGGCTGACCAATTCGATCAATACCGTGGGATTTTCCCACCAGTCAAACGGGCGCTCCGGTGAATTCTCCCGCAGTTGGAATCGCCTTTATGCCTCGTTTCTGTTTGAAAGAGGCCGTTGGACTTACGATCTCAAGCCCTGGATCTGGGTTTCAAAAGACAAGGAGTCCAGTGACAACCCTGACATCGATGACTACATGGGCTACGGAGAATTTCGGGTCTCTTATGGTAAAGACAAACACGTGGTTAGCGGCATGTTCCGCAATTTGCTGGAAAGTGGTTTTGACAAGGGCGCGGTGGAGCTCAGCTGGAGTTTCCCGGTGTTTGATTACCCCTACCTGCGTGGTTACGTGCAGTACTTCTATGGCTATGGCGAGAGCCTGATCGACTACAACCACAAAGTAAACCGGCTGGGGATTGGGATCTCGGTAACCGACTGGCTCCATTAAAGGCGTCTCACGTGCAACGCCGTTTTTTGAGTTGCACTTCCCTGCCCGGTCAGGTTTCTGTGAACAGGTGTACATCTCTTTGGGGAAAGGGGATGGAGACGCCGGCTTTGTCGAACGCTTCCTTGGCCTGGCGGGTCAGGTCCCAGTAAACATTCCAGTAGTCTTCGGTTTTGACCCAAGGCCGGCAAATGAAATTCACAGATGAGTCAGCCAGTTCGTGGACCTTGATGTTGGGTTCCGGTTCTTCAAGGATCAGCGGATGCTCACTGACCAGCCGTTCCAGCACCTGGCTGGCGGTCTCGATGTCATCGCCGTAACCGATCCCGAATACCATGTCGACCCGGCGCACCGGGCTCACGGTCACATTCGTGATGATGCTGCCCCATACTTGTGAATTGGGCAGGATGACGACCTGGTTATCCAGCGTGCGAACGGTGGTTGAAACGATACTCACGGCTTCGACTTCACCGAGGATACCGTTGGTGTCTACCAGGTCGCCCACATCGAAGGGCTTGTTGATCATGATCATCAGCCCGGCTGCCAGGTTGCCGAGGGTTTCCTGCATGGCGAAAGCGAGGATGAAACTGGCGCCGCCGACGACGGCGAACAAGGGCGCAATGTTGATCCCGAGAATGGACAGAACAATCATCAGGCCGATTGCAAAGGTCAGCCAATAAATGACCTTGAGAAGGAAATCCTGCAGCAGCACCGACAGGTTTGAAATCCGCCGTATTCCCCGCCTGGCGATTGACCGCACCAGTCTCGCGGCCAGAAGCAGTACGAACAGCGAACCCAGGATGGTGGCTACCCTGATGATGAGACTGCCGCCACCGTCAGTAGACAGCGTCCAGTCTATAGCCCTGCTCAATATGGTTTTCGCGTCGGTTGCCTGGAATTCCGCAGCGATAGAGCCCGAAATGTACTGGCGGTATTTTTCAATCAGTTCAGGGTCCGCGCCCTTGAGTTCCATGGAATCAATGATCAGGTTGAACTTGTTGACAACTTCGATACGGCGGGCGGAGAGAACATTGATTTCGTCATGAATCTGGCTGACCCGGTCACCGCTGGCCGTCAGGGCTTCGACTTTCAGCCGGGCAATATCGCTCATCGCGACCTGCACCTTTTTCTGCCAGCGCTCTGCCTCGGCAGAGAGCTGCTCCACTGTCAGCGGAGAAGTCAGCAACTGCAGTTCATCCAGGGAATGTTCGGCATTCAGGCTGTCGTAGCTTTGTGTTTTCTCTTCAGCGGCTTCCTGTGCAGCCGCAAAACCGCTGATACAGAACAAGGCCAGGGAAAGGGTCAGAGTCAATATTTTCATGCATAGTGTCCTGTCAATGTGTCGCCGATTTTTACGGTCGAGTGTTCGCCCTGCAAAAGAATCGCATTATGCCCGAAAGCGGGCGCCCGCTTCTTGCCGGGCATGGGATTGATGTCGCGCAGGGTCTTGAAGGGCTGCCGGCCGGGATGTTTTTCCGCGGTGTCCTGGTTAATGGTGGTGACCACGCAGCGCTCGCAGGGGTGACAAAAGCCGAGGCTGAAGTTCCCCTGGTCCAGCCGGCTCAGCTGGTGTTCTTCGAATGCCTGCAGGCCCTGGATCACGATATTGGGACGAAAGCGGTTCATCGGCACGGCGTCGTGTCCTGCCTCGAGTAAATGATTATTGAGAGCCTTGAGTGATGATTCGTTTGCGAGCAGCAACGGGGCGGCATCGGCAAAATAAGTCGTCGTGCTTTCTCCCAACAGTTCAGCCCGATTCTGGGGGCGGCGAAACCCCTCCTTCATGCGCACCAGTCGCACGCGGCTTTCACTTTCCAGGGCGGCAGTCAGCCAGCGGGAGATTTCTTCGCCCTGGTCAACGGTTTCACACTGATCCCCCCACACTTTTGTCAAAACGATATCGCCCTGCAGGCGGTCCGGGGGTACGCTTACAGTCCCAAAACCGGCCCGCGACAGTTCGATGACGCCTTCAGACAGACTGGTATGGATCAACGCAAGCTTCGGCTGATCACGTTGTGTCACAAAACGTCCATCAGCCCCAACCACCATGAATCGCCGGTCGTGTTCCAGACCCTCTGCGGTCAACGTTGCTTCGCCAACTTCGATGCCTTTCATCGATTTGACGGGATAAATCCACAGCCGGGTGACTTCGACCTCAATCATGTCCGGCTATCATGAACACGCAGTTTTCCAGCTTGGGGTCACCGTGGGGATACGCGGCCAGGTTGAATCCAAGGTTCTTGTACACAGCCACGGCCGGTTTGTTGATGGTCATGACATAGAGAGAGAATTCCCGGGTTCCCAGTTGGTCGCCGCCATAATTCATCAGCGCCGAGATAAACGCCTTGCCCAGCCCGTGACCTCGGTATTCGGGGTTGATGACCAGCCGGGCCAGGTGGCAGCGTCCCAGTTTCAGATAAAACTGGCCAAAACCGAGGATTTTTCCATCTTCCTTCAATGCTACGACCGAGTTGATCCGGCTCCAGTAAATGTCTTCAAAGAAAGTCTCTTCAGTCAACGGATAACGGGTATAGGGGCTGCCCCATAGAAAAACACTTTCCTTGTCGGGGAACCAGCCCATGATTTCCCGTGCGTGTTCGGGAGTTGCATTGATTATCTTCATGTTGGTCGTAAGGAATTCAGCCAGGTCTTGATGTACTCTGTCATTATTGGAATGTGGAAGCAATCCGAACGCATGGAAATATGCGCCCAATTCTCATCTTAATGCTCTTGATCATGCTGCCTTCTGTGCTGCAGGCACAGGCCGTTGCGCAGGAACCGGAACCCGCGAGGCAGGTTCACTGGGCGATGGGCGCGTTTTTCGGAACCGGGTGGTACCAGGTCGAAAAGAACCGTTCCGTGTTCATATTTCGCATTCCGCCACGCCAAACCATCAGCCGGGCGAGGTTTGACTCGGAAGGCCAGCGGAAACTGGGTATTGAAATTCAGTATCCCCTGTCATTTGGTCTCCACCAGATGAATGATATCCCTGATTTTATCGATTTCGAAAACTACGGCACGGTTACTTTCACGCCGGGTGTGCAGGTTGAAGTCCCGGTCAACTCCAAATGGTCGCTCAGGCCCTATGCCCACCTGGGTGGTGGCTACGAAGTGGATTCGGGTAAATGGGCCGGAATCTGGTATGGCGGCATCAAGAGCCGGTACCTGTTGGGCGAAAGTGAAAAGCTCCGGTGGAATTTACTCAATGCAGTATATTACGCCGGTTACAAACCTGAGTACGAAGAGCGCGGCCGTTATGGCTCCGTGATGGGCGGGCTGGAATTCAACCAGCCACTGGGCAAGCTGGAACTGGCAGGCGACCCGTTACGTCTGAACTGGCATGTGACTTACAATTACCTGTTCGACAAGCTGAATTTCCATCTCGATGAAAACCGGGTAGAGTCGATCCAGGACCAGTGGGAGATTGGCCTGGCGCTGGCGAAGGAGAGCAAACCCATCAAGATCTGGTTCATGAGTTTCGAACACATCGGCCTGTCCTACAAGCGCAGTTCAAACGGACATTACCGGGCTATTTCATTCAATTTGCGGTCACCGTTTACTTACTGAGATGCGCTTCCCGGAAAGCTATTTACGGATGTATTTACTGGGTGTCACGCTGCTGATACTGAGCTGGGCAGGGGTTGCAAAAGGCGCCTGCGCCGCAGGCAAAGAGCCGTTGAAAGTCGTGAACTCTTCAATTCTGAGAGTCGTGACCCTGAACATGGCGCATGGCCGCAAAGACGGCAGAAATCAGATGTTGCTGAAAGGCGAGACCATTCGAAACAACCTGGTCGAGCTGGCTGGCCTGCTGGACCGTGCCGACGCCCACGTTATTGCTCTGCAAGAGGCTGATGCGGAGTCTGCCTGGAGCGGCAAGTTCAATCATGTTGATTTTCTGTCGGAAAATACAATTTACAGCTGCAATTTTCATGGAATTCACGCCAGCAACAGGGTGTACGATTTCGGCACAGCCTTATTATCGAAATACGAGTTCCAGGGCGCGTTTGCGCATAGTTTCGTTCCATCCAAACCAACCACCACCAAGGGCTTTTCGCTGGCGGCGCTGGATTGGAATCCTGCGGCGGCGCCGGCGGAACCGGTCAGGGTAAAGTTTGCTTCTGTGCACCTGGATTTTTCACGACGTTCGGTCAGAAGGTCGCAGATTGACGAGATGGTTCGCGTGCTGGCGGGAATCGAAGGCCCGCTGGTTATCATGGGCGATTTCAACACCGATTGGCAGACTGAGGATTCATCCCTAAAATATTTTGCTGAGCAACTGGATCTGACGGTGTTCGAACCCCATGCCGAGGGGTTTGCCACTTATGGGGACAAAGGGGCGAGGCTCGATTGGATACTGATATCCAAGCAGCTCAAATTCAGCAAATATGCTGTATTTCCAGACGTGGTTTCCGATCACTATGCAGTAGCCGCCGAAATCGGCCTGAAGGAATCAGATGATGATTGATCCGTTGAAAACAGCACGCCAGGTCTCATTGCTCGCGGTTCTGATGCTGCTGGCCTCATGTGCGGGCAAACCTGCAAAAAACGATTGTCCGGCGGGCACCCAGAACCTGCCAGGTTGTCCGCCGCTCAGCGCGGTTGACGATCCCGAAATCAATGAGATTTACGCGGACCGGACCTGGCTGCGGGGGAGCGATATCGATGTCGATCTGATTGAGCTGGGCAAGCAGGCAGAAATTCCGATTCAGCATGCCAGGACCAAGTTTCTTGGGCCAACAGATGAGGCGGCGCTAACCTCCCTGGCGGTCAAAATATGGATGATCGAAAATGCCGAGCACACCATTGATTTTACCTATTACATTTTCAAAACGGACCTGATCGGCCAGGCCATGCTGGGCGCCCTGTGCAACGCGGTACGGCGTGGTGTCGATGTGCGCGTGACGGTTGATTCGGTGGGCTCGATCAGCGGTGGGTCACACACACCATTGCGAGCGTTGCAAACTTGCAGCGACCGTGCCGGTTTCATGCGCAACGCAGAGGGCCAACTGACGACCCGCAAAGCCCGCGTGCAGGTCGTGGTTTTCAACGCACTTTCGAAAGTCAGTAATCCGAACCGGCGTTCGCATGACAAATTGCTGGTCAAGGACGGCAGTTTTGAAGGCAAGACGGCGGTAATCACAGGTGGCAGAAACATTTCCCTGGATTATTACGGAATCCAGGCGGATGGCTCCGCGGATCCAGACCCTTTTCGCGATGCTGAAATTCTGCTCCGATCGGCCAGGGCGGCAGATGACCAAGGCTATTCGGTGGGTAAAGTCAGTGAGATCTATTCGACACTGCTGTTCCTGTTGCCGTTTAACAAGCAAATCAAGCCGGGTACCAGCGATCACGCCAAGCAGCAGTTCTGGAAGTCGCGCAAGCGGGCACAGGGCGCCCTGGAAACGCTCAAGGGATACGACTATTTCAGTCCGCATTACGAAAGAATGGATGAGTACATGAACACCGGCTTCCATGACTCGCAAGTGCGGCTGGCCCACGAACTGGGCAACCTGACGGACTCCAAAGTAGTGACTGATGTAGAGGGTAATCAGAAGCGCAACCCAAATTCGATCATGACGTTGCTGGCCCAGATTGGCGACGAGAGACCGGATCTGAAGTCTGTCAGGATCGTATCACCCTACCTGTTCCTGGCGGAGTACAAGAACAGTAAAGGCGACCTCGTCAAAGACGAGGCAGTGGCTTTCAGGGAATGGCTGGACAACCATCCGGACACGACCCTGGAAATCATCACCAATTCAGTTCTGACTTCGGATAATTTTCCGGCACAATCGGTGATCGATATGGAGACAGCACCCCGTTTGCTGCTGCCCCCTGAGGTCAGGGAGGAATGGATCAGTCTCAAAGGCGCGGATGAGATGACATCGCAGCTGGTTAATAGCGAGAAGTGGCAAGAACTGGTGAACAATCCTCGGTTGAAAGTCTATGAAACAGGCCGCCTTGATTCGGTCAAGCTGGGGCAGGGTGACCGGAACTACGGCAAACTGCATGCCAAGTATTTTCTTTCAGAAGACGTCGGTTTTATTGGCACCACCAACTTCGATTACCGCTCCCGCCTGTATAACAATGAAATGGGCTTTTTCTTTAAGGGTCCCGACCTTGCCAGCGATGTGCATGAGAGTTTCGACCAACTGGTATCCATTTCCTACCTTTGGGGTTCTCCGGAATGGTTGCAATTGCGCAAAGAAGTAATGGGCCTGAAAGGAATGAAGGGCAATACCACCAAGAGCCAGCGGGGCTGGTACAAGTTTTTCAGGAATTCCGGGATTATCTGGCTGCTTTAAGAACAGTTTCGCTTCCCCACTCCCGCCAATCGGTTCACACTTTGGGGTCGATCAGTTCAGTTCCCGGCCCAGCTTGACGACTTCCTCGACCATCAGGTCGAAATCCTCGAAGCGGCTGCGGTGGTTGGAAATTGCGACGCGCAGGCAGTAGTTGCCCTGCAGGGTCGTATATGAAGGCGCAGCGACGCCTCCCTGCTGGAGCTGTACCAGCAGTTTCCTGTTCAACGTGTTCAGGGATTCCTGATCCAGGCCGCCTGGATTGTACCGGAAGCAGACGATATCCAGCCCGATAGGGGCCGTCCTTTCCAGTTCCGGGGCAGCTTCGATCAGTTCGCCCAGGTAATGCGCCTGTTCGACATTGCGGGCGATCATCCGGCCAAAGCGATCCAGGCCATGTTCCTTCACCGACATCCAGACTTTCAGTGCGCGAAACTGGCGGGTCAGTTGTAATCCGTAATCGCTGAACCAGAGACTGCCGGAGGCCATGCCTCCGCCCTCGACATCGCGTTGCAGGTATTCGGGCACCAGTGAAAATGAATCGGCATGGGTCGCTGCATTGCGAACGATCACGCAGCCGGCCTCGAACGGAATGTGCATCCACTTGTGCAGATCGAGCGCGATGGAATCTGCACGGTCCATGCCCTTGAGCAGGGGTTGCACGTTATCCGCCAACGTGGCGACTGCGCCAATAGCGCCATCAACGTGGAACCACAGGCCCTCCTCGTTACAGAAGTCGGCAATCGCTTCCATGTCGTCTATGGCGCCGGTGTTGATCGTGCCGGCGGTCGCGATCACGCAGAAAGGGATCATGCCGGCTTCCCGGTCTGCGCGGACCTGGTCCCGCAGTGCATCCATATCAATGGTGTAATCGGCATTGACCGGCACCTTGCGCAGCCCCTGGGAACCCAGTCCCAGGGTTTCGATCGCTTTTTGATTACAACTGTGAATTTCGCTCGATGCATAGGCCGTGAGCTGGCCCGGAGCAGCCAGCACCCCTTTGCGCCGCACATCGTAGCCGCAGTTTGAGTTTCGGGCCACGGTAAGCGCGGTGAAATTTGCCATCGACGCACCGCTGGTCAAAAGTCCGCTGGCGGATGTCGGAAAACCCATCAATTCAATCAGCCAGCTGATTACCTGCTGTTCCACCCGCGGCGCCGCGTGGTTGATGCCACCCACGTTTGGATTCAGTACCGCTGCCAGGAAATCCGCCATCGCGCCCATCACGGTTCCGCTGCCCATGTACCAGGCCCAGAACCGGGGGTGATTGGTGTGCAGATTGTACGGCATGATGTTCGCCAGGAACTCGTCGTACACGTCGGCCGGGTCAGAAGGGTCTGCTGGAGCAGGTTCCTTCAGATATTGGGAAATGTCATCCGGGACCGGGGTCCAGACGGGTCGTTCCCCGCAAGACTGGATGTAATCGAAAGCGTCTTCCACCATGCGGTGGGCCAACTCACGCATCTCATCCCAGTTTTCCGGGTCCAGTGTCTCGAACTTTTCCGTGGTCATCAGCCTGGCTTATTTTCCATTCAATTTATCTCGTGTCGCTCGCCGCGATTGTCCTTGGCTGTCTATAATTCGGACAGGATCATGATTGAATTTCACGTCAACAATCAACCGGTAAGCTTTTCAGGCGATGAGGATACACCATTGCTCTGGGTTCTACGTGATCACCTCAGTTTGACCGGCACCAAGTTTGGCTGTGGCATCGGCAGCTGCGGAGCCTGCACAGTTCACATCGATGGCCAGGCCAGCAAGGCCTGCACCCGTAAAGTTTCGTCGGTGACCGGCAAGCGGGTCACAACCATTGAAGGCCTGGCGACTCCTGATGGCGGCCTGCATCCCGTGCAGCAGGCATGGATCGATGCAGACGTCCCGCAATGCGGTTACTGCCAGGGTGGGCAGATCATGGCGGCGATAGATTTGCTGAATGAGATTCCAGAGCCGAGCGATGCAGACATCGCGCGGAAGATGCGGAATATCTGCCGGTGCGGGACCTACGTGCGTATCCGCAAAGCGATCCACCGCGCTTCGGCGACGATGCGCAAGGGGACATAAGCATGTTGCGGCGCACCTTCCTGGTTGGCGGTTTGACGGCATCAGGCGGTTTCCTGCTGGGTATTCCGGCGGTAAAAGCTCTGACTGGTGAAGATGCGGGTAATGGTGCAGGTGAAGCAGGCGGCAAGATTGGCTTTTTCGTTGAGATCAACCCGGACAACACCGTGACCATAGGAGTGGCCCAGCCTGAAATCGGGCAGGGCGTGCGTACGTCCATGCCGATGCTGGTCGCAGAAGAACTCGATGTCGACTGGGCCAGCGTGTCGGTCAGGCAAATGCCGCTGGGCATCGTCAAGACTGCAGATGGTTTTACCTGGAAATACGGGGGGCAGGGTGCCGGGGGCAGCACCGCCGTCACGGGAAACTGGGAATTTTTGCGCGAGGTCGGCGCAACCGCTCGACAGATGCTGATCAGCGTGGCAGCGGCGCGCTGGGGAGTCGAGCCAGGCGCCTGCCGCACTGAGTCAGGTGAAGTCATCTGTGACGCGTTGGGAAAACGCTTTCGCTACAGCGACCTCGCGACGCAGGCGGCAAAGCTGCCCGTGCCCGAGCAGAAGCCGTCTTTCAAAGAGCCCTCGGACTACCGCATCATCGGCAAGCCCACCGGCGTGGTAGATATCCGCGATATCGTCACCGGCAAAACCAGGTTTGGTATTGATACCGAAGTATCCGGGATGCGCTATGCGGTCATCCAGCGCAGCCCCTACCTGGACGGCACCGTCAAGTCATTCAACGACAGTAAAACCCGAAAAGTCCCGGGTGTCGTCGATGTGTTCAAAATCGATGGACCCGGGCCGGATGAGCCTTACCTGATCCTGGCCAGCGGAGTGGCCGTGGTAGCAACCTCCACCTGGGCTGCAATGCAGGGCAGAAAGGCCCTGGAAATTGAATGGGACAAGGGACCACATCAACAGGAGAGTACTGAGTCTTTCTGGCGCCAGGCAGAAAAGCTGCTTGCGGACACTGGCCAGGTGGTCCGGAACGATGGAGACCTGGACGCGGCGCTGAAGCAGGCCAGCAAGGTGGTTACAGCGCGCTACGAAGTGCCGTTCGTGAACCATGCGCCGATGGAACCCCAGAATTGCTTCGTGCATGTGGAAAAAGATAAAGCCCGGGTTATTGCGCCCACCCAGTCGCCTTCAGGAGCCAGCAGGGCCGTTGCGGCCGTGACCGGGCTGCCCCGTGAGCACATCGAAGTTGAAATGACACGGGTCGGGGGTGGCTTCGGCAGGCGCCTGACCAACGACTACGTCGCCGAGGCGGCGATGATTTCTCAGCGGATCGGCGCAGCGGTCAAATTGCAATGGAGCCGAGAGGACGACGTCAAACACGATTTCTACCGCCCCTCGGGCCTGCATGAAATGAAGGCCGGCCTGGATGCTTCCGGCAAAGTGACCGGCTGGACACAGCGCCTGGCCAGCGCCGGAAAATACTACCGTCGCCCCAACGTAGCCCCGGAAGAGCAATACGCGGCGGAGCTCTACATCGACGATTTTCCTGCACAGATTGTCGAAAACCTGCGAATTGAATGGTTCGAAGTTCAGTCCGGCATGCCGCGCGGTTCGTGGCGGGCGCCGGCACATACGGCGAATGCTTTCGTGGTGCAGTCTTTTATCGATGAAATTGCGCATGCCAGCGGACAGGACCCGTTGCAGTTGCGGCTTGAGCTCTATGGAGAAAACAGGGATCTCGAATACGGTCAGCACGGCGGCCCGGTGTTTAACCCATGGCGTCTTTCGCGGCTGCTGAAGCATGTCGCCGAACGAATTGATTACAAGGCAAGGCGGCCTGGTAGAAAGGGGGTTGGGGTCGCGTCACATTTTACCTTTGGGGGCTACGCGGCGCACGCAGTAGAGCTGGAAGTTGATGATGAGGGAAGCCTTAATATCAATCGAATCGTAGCTGCCGTGGACTGTGGCATCGCGGTTAACCCCCTGGGCGTTGAAGCGCAACTGGAAGGAGGCACCATCGATGGACTGAGCACCGCGCTCAACCTCGAAATTACAGTCGAAGAAGGGCAGGTGGTCCAAAGCAATTTCCATAACTACAGGGTTGCCCGAATGGCGCAGATGCCTGCAGTACTCGAAACACATATCTTGCCATTTGGCGACAAACCGACGGGCATGGGTGAGATGGGGCTGCCCAGCCTGGCGCCAGCCCTGACCAACGCCATTTACAATGCCTGCGGTGTGCGTATCCGAAAACTTCCTGTCCGGGATCAACTGAAGCAAGCGCTTGCCTGAGCTGCCTGACCGGAAGGTTGCCGTAGTTTATAATTTCAATTCTTTCAGCACGTCAACAAAGGACTGAATGTGCATCTTGGAATTCCTGCCCTGCTAGATTTCTATCGCGCGCACCGGGAAGAAGATTCACTGGTATTGGCGACCATTGTCGGTACACAAGGCTCTACTTACCGTAAACCCGGTGCAATGATGTTGATCAGCCGGGAGGGGCAGTACGAAGGTATGATTTCCGGAGGTTGCCTGGAAGGCGATCTCCTGCACCATGCGGCCGGCGTTTTTGAGTCGGGTGAAGCCGCGTTTGTCACCTACGACATGCATGCCGATGAGGAACTGGTCTGGGGGCTTGGGCTTGGCTGTGACGGCGTTATTCATCTGCTGCTTCAGCGACTTGATAAGAAACGCGGTTTTGGCTTTCTGAAGCAGTTGTACGCTTCTCACAGTGCCAGGCGGGCGGTGTTACTCGCATTGGTGACTGAAACCGATAAAGGCTTGCCCTGTGGGGCTTTCGGGCTGCTTGACAATGCTGATATATCAGACGGAGAGCCTGTCATTCTGGAAATCCTGCAGTCTCTGGCGACACCATGGCCGCAGTGGCGAGTGAATCGGACGTCGGTTGGACTGGAGAGCGAATCGGCCGGGCTGATCCTGGTGCAGATGCCGGCCAGAACCCGGGTATTGATCTGCGGCGGCGGACCGGACTCAGTGCCGTTGGCCCGGGTGCTTTCAGAACTGGATTGGGAGGTCCAGGTAGTGGATCATCGGCCGGCTTTTGCCCGGCAGGAGCGATACCCGTCAGGGTGCCTGGTGACCCGCGCAAATCCCTCACTGCTCAGCGAAGTGGTGAACCTGCAGGACGTTGACGCGGCGGTGATCATGAGCCATCACCTGGAAAACGACGCCCGGTATCTTGAGCAGGTGTCCGCTTTCAATATTCCCTATATCGGTGCATTGGGCCCCAGGGCCAGGAAAAAGCGCTTGCGCGAGATATCCGGACGGCAGGACGTCGAAATTTATGGTCCGGCAGGACTGGATATCGGGGCGGAACTGCCGTCATCGATTGCCTTGTCCATAGCCGCCGAAATTCACGCGGTTCTGAATCAGCGAAATGGCTGTTCGCTGACGCTGAAGACCGATGCCCAAGCATAAGCTGGCGGCGATTCTGCTCGCCGCAGGCTGTTCCAGCCGCCTTGGCCGGGCCAAGCAACTTGTGATTCACCACGGTGAAACACTGGTGAGGCGCTCGGCGCGACTCTTGCTGGAGTTGCAACTGGATGTCGTCGTGGTAACCGGATGTGAGTCAACGGCGGTTGTAGAGAGCCTGGAAGGGTTGCCTTTAACGGTTGTACACAATCCCGAATGGGAACAAGGGATGGGTACATCTATTGCGTGCGGGGCGAAACATATCGCGCCGGCCAGTGAAGGTGTCCTGGTAATGCCCATTGATCTCTGGCGACTCGGCATAAAGGACCTTTTAGCCATTATTGAATCATGGGAAGCTGATATATCAAGTGTATGTGCAACTTCATGGTTTGAGGATAAAACCCTTAATTACGGTCCACCCAGCATATTCCCATGTGATTTAATACACGAATTACAATGCATGCATGGAATTAAGGGTGCAAAAGTGTTGATCGACAAAGAACGGCAGCGACTCGAGCTCATTCACAGACCCAACGCGGCTTGGGACCTGGACAGCCCCGCGGACCTGCAGCAACTACTCAGTCAGAATGAGCGCTGCCCCAGTAATTGAAACTGGCGGGTTTCCAGCCAGGAATATACATGGTCTGAAGGTCGCTGCTGGTGAATCCGGAATTTGCCAGCAACTGCGGTATCGGCCGGTTCAGGTGACACCCGCCACCCAGCATTCCCCAAATGGGGTTCAGGCGATTTTGCCATCGCGCCACGCTGGCATCGGGTGCCTCTCCATGTTCACAAAAAAGCAATTCACCGCCGGGTTTGAGTACCCGCTTGATCTCTTGCAGTGCCGTTGCTACATCCGGAACGGTACACAGCGTGTAAGTGATCACGACTGTGTCGGCAGAGTCATTTTCCAGCGGGATTGATTCAGCGCCTGCCTGCATGAATTCGGCATCGATGTGATGGCCACCGGCATTTTTTTGCGCGATCGACCACATTTCTGACGATGGATCGATACCCCATAAGTGATCCACTTTGCTTGCATCGTAAAACGGTATGTTGAGTCCGGAACCTATACCGATCTCAAGCACGCGTCCGCTGGCTCTTGGAATCAGCTTCGCGCGCTGCTTCATGGTCGGCTTTTGTCCACAAGCGAGGTGAACCATTGTCGGCATGATGTAAGTGTTATAAAAACCCATAATCGACCCGGTTCGCCGTTCAGGAACCTGGTGCATGCGGCCGGTCAATCGATGCGCCGGACTCCAACTGACCTGCCTGAGTCAGGGTGTTTCATGATGAATTTGCCAATCATGTTTTGCGTAATGACGATGTTTGAGTCGCCGCCGCTGTAACGCAAGGATCCCGGCGTACGCTGACGCCAGACCTGGCCGTTATCCAGCACAAACACGGTTTTTCCGGACCAGCCGGAAAATTGGGGAATGACTTTGGCAAGCAGTTCGAATTTCACTTTCTTTTCTTTTTTCTTTTCCTTGCTGGTCTTATACCCACCAGGGTACTCATCGGTGGTTTCCTGCTGAACTTCCGGAGCGGGGGATGGAGCGGCAGCGGGCGCAGCAGCGGGCGCAGCAGCAGCGGTTGCAGCGGCTGCTTCAGCTTCCTTTCGTTGCTTGCCGGGTACCGGGGGTCCCTTGATCGCGCCTTCCCGGTACCTGGCCACCCATTCGCTGAGGTGCGCGCGTTCGGCATCCGAAAGCTTATCCAGTCCGGAGGCGGTAAAGTCCTCGGGCGCCATCAGGGTTTGAATTTCAGGTGCATTCTTGTGTTCAGCCGCACTGACGGTCAGCAGGCCGAAGGCACATATCAGAAGAACAAGTTTTCTCAAGGGTAATCCTGCCTGTGAGAGATTGAATTTGCGGATATTTTACACGCATATCGGTTTCGGCGTGGTGTGAGCATGGATTGGACGCCGGTTTTTTTGTCCCGTAAAACTATCCGGACATCGCAATAGATACCCGATGTTACTTAAAGGGTCGTATCATAAGGGTATTACGGTCGTGGTATCGGATATGCAATTGACAAAAGCACTGCTGGTTATGTGGGTGATTTCACTGTTGACCGCGTGTGTCATTACACCAGACAAGAAGTCGACGCTGGGTACGATCGATGTCAGTCCGGTCATGGTCCTGGAAAGCAGTCCGCTGGGGAAGGGTGCCGAAGATCTTGATCTGTCGGGCGTGGACATCCTGGAAATGACTCCAGAGATGATGGATTTTGCCGATTCGTACATGAAAGGTTCCAACAACCGGTACCGGCGTATGCAGCGACTGGTGTACGCGATCATCGGCGATGGCCATTTCGAACTGGTCTATGACGATAAAACACGTACCGCGAGTCAGACATTCCAGCAAGCGCGTGGTAACTGCCTCTCCTTCACAAACCTTTTTATTGCAATGGCCCGCTACCTGGATATCCATGCCGAATACCAGGAAGTTGACATTCCACCGGATTGGTCACTGGTGGGCGAGTCCTTCTTTTTCAGTCAGCATGTCAATGTCCTGGTTGACCTGGGCGTAGGAATCCAGCGCGTGGTTGATTTCAATATTTATGACTTCCAGGCCACTTATGACAGGCGCACCATCAGCGACGCCCGCGCCCGCGCGCACTATTTCAGCAATATCGGCGTTGAGCAAATGATGAATGGCGAGACCACTCTGGCCTATGCCAATTTTCGCCAAGCGCTGTTGGAAGACGACCGTTTTAGCCCGGCCTGGATCAACATGGGTATACTGCATCGCCGGGAAAAGCGCCCCAATTACGCGGAAGCCGCTTATAAGCAGGCCCTGGACATCTACCAATTCAACCTCATCGCGATGAGTAACCTGGCAAACCTGTACGCGGAAGAGGGTAAGACTGATCTGGCCGAACAGTACCTTGCGAGAGTCCGCCTGCACCGAATGAACAACCCTTATTACCGGTATGCCGTGGCAAACACCGCTTTCATCGATGGTGATTACCGGACCGCCATTGAAAATCTTGATTTCGCGATTGAAAAAGTCGATGACGAGGATCGATTTTACTTCCTGCTAAGCCTCAGCTACCTGATGAGCGGAGATAAAGATGAGTCGACACGCTGGATGAAGAAAGCGGAGGAAGTCGCCCAGCAGAATGAGAGCCGTGAAAAATACAGTCACAAGCTGGATTTATTGATTAGTCAGCAGCAGGCGGAAAATTGAAAAGCACAAAAGCTGTTTTGCCAACTGAAACAAGATGGTGGACACGGTAGAATATTCTTGAAAGACAGCCGGGCTGGATTGCGGCCCCGGCAGCTGAAAATTTGAGGTGCAATGATGTTAAAGCGTTTGTGTTCGACCCTGGTGATTAGTGCCGGGCTGATCCTGTCCGGCCCCATATTGGCAGACACCCTGTCTGAAGTCCCCGCACCATTCAGAGGCAGCGACTCCACTTCCACTTACCAGATCAACTATTCGCAGCTAAACGCGCTGCTGAAAGTTTCGGTGGTGGACACGGGGCGCTCTACCCGCGCAGTGGCCGATCCCACTCGGGCCCCGACCGGCTCCCGGATGAAGGCCAATGTAAAAAGGTCCACAACGAACGAAGGCAACCGCTTTTATTTTGAATTGTTCAACGGTGATGATGAGGCCGCGAAGGCGCTGGAGGATATCCGGGACAATCTCGCGGCGCTGCCGTCACAAGCACCACTGCAATTTTTTAACCGGAATGAGCAACTGGCATACTGGCTGAACCTGTATAACTTCACGCTCCTCAACGAGGTGGTGAAAGTCTATCCCAAGCGCAAGTTGAATAAGCTTCTGAAGGGCAAGAAGTCGATTCTCGATAAAAAGCTGGTAACCGTTGCGGGCGTTCCACTGAGTCTCAACGATATCCAGCATGTCATTCTGAAGCAGAATTACGAGAACAGCCCACTGGTCATGTACGGGCTTTACCAGGGTATCATCGGTGGCCCCAATATCCGTAAGTCGGCTTACACGGGCGCCAATGTCCAGCGAAACCTGGCCGACAATGCGGCCGAGTTCATCAACTCCAATCGCGGCACCTACTCCAGGGATGAGAAAATTTTTCGAGCTTCCAGCCTTTACGACCGTAACCGGGGCTATTTCCCCAATTTCCAGGAAGACCTGAAGAAGCATTTGCTGGTGTACCTGCAGGGCAGTGAGCGGAGTAAACTCGAGTACGCGAGTACGATTAAACCGGATATTGACGATTGGACGGTCACGGATATTTATGGCTCCTATCCGCAAATCGGTGGCAGCTTTGCGCAGAACAACGCGGCATTGCTGGACTCCACCAAATCTGTCACCACGGGTGAAGCGGGTGTAGTCGCCGCGCCAAGCTCTCTTGCCTCCAGTCGCATTGTTTCACGATCATCTCCAACCAGTTACGTCAGCCCGGAATTGTTGACCCAATTGCAGGAGTTGAAGGCGAAACAGGATGCCACCAACCTCGACAAGGCCACCGTGACGGTGGAGGAACTGGGTGAAGTTGCGGTTGAACCCTCAACTGAATCCGAACCTGATACCGATAACGACGAGCAATAAAGGCGGCTGCGCTCGACGGCGTTAAATTAAAGAGAGGTCAGTCGCCGAAGGTTTTTTTGAAATGCCGCTGGTAATTCTTCCAGCGGCTGATCGAGCGCGTGTGGAATGGCTCCCGGACCTGCCAGACGCTGGCGGTCTTCACCGTGGAGCGCTGCTGATCGAATGAGAGGCAGCGTTCGTCCCAGGCTTCACCCAAACTTTCCAGTACCCCGCCGATGATTTCACGTGGCCGGTGGACCAGGTCCTCGTAGCGGACCTCGAGCAGGTCGGTGCCGAGCAGGGACTTCCAGTGCTCAAGCAACCGGTCCTGCTGGGCCATGTAGTGGTGAATATCAGCAAGCCTCGTCGAGTAGTTCTGCGATGCGCCCAGGCGGGTCGAAAACACCGACAGCGCCACGTCGCGCCAGTCCCTGCGGGTTACGATAAACCGGGCGGACGGCAGGATGGCCTTGATCAGGCCCATGTACAGGAAATTATCAGGACGCTTGTCCGTCAGGCGGGTTGATCCACCGGCAAACCAGGCCGAATAAGCTTGGTGGCTTTCCCGCCATGTTTCGACTTCCCTGCCTGAAACCTCATCCAGGCCCTGCGGGTAGTCTAAAAACTCCTTCAGGACCAGGCGGGGAAAAAACTCACTTTCGCCGCCCGCCTCAAATGAGGGGTGAGCGGCCAGTGCCTGTTCCAACAGCGTCGAACCGGTTCGAAACATGCCGCAAATGAACACT
>JAOUCS010000067.1 GCA_029859645.1 Lysobacterales bacterium
ACCTGGACGAATTCTACGAAACCGCCGGCGATCCACAGGCCGTGCAACGCGAAATGGTTGAGCGGTGTATTCAGAAGACCGGGGCGGGGTAAGCCGCTGAAACCGAGAGTACTCTTATGAGCGACCAACCTTTTAACCTCATCGTTTTTGGCGCAACCAGTTTCGTTGGCCAGATTCTCTGCGATTACCTGTTCGAGCGACATGGCGCAGGCGGTGATCTGAAATGGGCGATGGCGGGCCGCTCAAAGGCAAAGCTCGAATCGGTCAGGGCCTCGCTGGGTGAGGGTGCTTCCGGAATCACGTTGATAACGGCGGATGCCGCAGACGAAAAAGCGCTGCACGACATGTGCGTGCAGTCGCGCGTGATCATTTCTACCGTGGGGCCCTACGCACTGTATGGCTCCACGCTGGTGAAGGTCTGCGTGGAGACCGGCACCGATTACGTGGACCTGACGGGCGAGACGCAGTGGATACTGCAAATGCTGCAGGCACATGAATCGCAAGCCAAAAAATCCGGAGCGAGGATCATTCACTGTTGCGGCTTTGATTCGGTCCCTTCTGACCTGGGGGTGCATCACCACCAGAAGACTGCGCTGGAAAAATTTGGCGAGCCAGCCACGCAGATTCGCATGCAGGTGGCGCGCATGAAGGGCAGCGCCTCAGGTGGCACGGTCGCCAGCATCGTCAACATCGCCCGGGAAATGGCGAAAGACTCCGCCCTGCGCAAAACCCTGGCGAACCCCTATTCACTGGTCCCCGGTGGCCAGGCCCGCGCCCGCCAGCTCAATATCAAGACGCCAACACGCGACCCGCAAACCGGCGCCTGGCTGGGGCCATTCGTGATGGCCGGCGTCAATACCCGCATCGTGCACCGCACCAACGCGCTTAGCGGTTACGACTACGGCGTGGATTTTCTCTACGACGAATCGATGCGCATGGGCAGAGGACTGAAAGGCGGGCTGGCCGCCAGTGCTTTAACCGGTGGCCTGGGCGCTTTCATGGCAGGCGCCGTACTGCCGCCGACCCGCTGGCTGATGGAAAACTACATCCTGCCCAAGCCCGGTGAAGGCCCGTCGCCGGAACAGCAGCGCGACGGCATGTACGATTTGCGTTTTTACGGCACAACCGCCAGCGGCAATAAACTGACTACCCGGGTGACCGGTGATCGCGACCCGGGCTATGGCTCAACGGCGAAAATTCTCGGTGAGGCCGGGGCTTGCCTGGCACAGGATATTGCCCGCAGCGAGGTCGGCGGCGGTTTCTGGACGCCAGCGACAGCGCTGGGCGATGCACTGCTGGCGCGGTTAGAGCAACATGCCGGGCTTACTTTTGAAGTTTGTGATTAGCATGTAGCTCCGCCGTAAGGATTGTTGAAGCGACTTCACTCGCTGCTCTGTAACACCGTGACAGCCAGGCTATAGTCCATTTCCTCCCCAAGCCAGCGTGGCGGGAGGGTTTCGGGGGTGATGTCCAGTCCCCGACCGCGATTGCCGGCCTTGATGGACACCACGTTTCCGCGGAAACGCTGATCCGGGCCGGGCTCCATCACGCAGCCATCGGGATAGGTAAACTCGACGTCGCCCGCGCGTTTGCGGCTGACCCCAAAGCCCCCTTCGTGAACCAGCCGATGATGCCTGCGGCACAGCAACACCAGGTTACCCATGTTGGTCTCACCGCCGTCTGCCCAGTGGTGAATATGGTGGGCATCGACAAAGCGGGTGCAGGTGCAGCCCGGAAAACGGCAGCCTCCATCGCGGCGCAGCAGGGCACGCCGGGTGGCCGGCGGAATGCTGCGGGATTTGCGGCCGATGTTGAGTGCTTCGCCATCCGGGGCTTCATGCCAGTGAACAACGGACGAGTCACACGCCATGCGCCGTGACGTTTCCGCGGAAACGCAGCCATGGCCTTCCAGTTCGGACTCCGCGCTGTCGCGGCGCTTGCAGCCACCGGCTTTGAGCGTTTCCCCGTCAGTGTGAATGTGGAGCAGATAACGGTCCCCGCCGGAACGTTCGCCCTCTTTCCCGGCAAGCCAGGCTTCTGCCACCCGCTCCAATGCATCAGCCCGGCGCGTGGCGACCGGGTGGGGGACTGGAAGGCAACCGTCCACCCCGGCAAGCATTTCCGCGGAAACGTCGGCGGACTCATCTGCGGTTTCGTGGAACATCTGGTCCATCGCCGCTTCAAGCGCACGGCAGATCAACGCCCCCTGCTCGGCCGTGAACTTACCCCGGAACAGCCACATACCGTCGCTGTCGATCATCCAGGACAATTCCCGCTGCGCGTGCCGTACGTTTTCCGCCTCCAAAGCCTCGTCACGCTGCAACCGCCGGTACTGGCTGACCAATCTTTCCACGTGGGCGGCCGTGCCGTGCTGGGCAATCGATAACAGATTCTCTTCATTCTTCGCTGTCGCCACCCGGGTCATCGCCCGTACCTTGGAATAACTGATCTTGCCTTCGCGGAATTCTGCAGAAATCAACGGCAGTTCCGGCAGGGCATGAGACACCCGCACCCTCTCGCGTGCAGCACCCAGGTTCATGCCGCACTTCCAGTTCAGCCAGTGGGCGCAGGAGTTGACGCCCTCACCGGCCCAGCCCTGCTGTTCGTCGAACTCACGAATCAACTCCAGCAACTGAAAAGTAGCAGCGTGGATGTGCGCTGCGAGCTGGGTAATTTCTTCGCCCAGGCGTTCCAGGTCACGGAAATGCCGGGGATCGGGATACTGGCGGGAGGAGGGGATGGGGTGGGGGTAATTGTGGGTGTGCTGCATGGCGAACTCCAATAGAATATATACTGTATTATTATACATTAGTTATCAGATATAATCTATATATATCAATAATATAGATCTTTTCTTACACTTGATGATATCTCGGTAGTCGCAATTCCAGTCGAAGGCTCTTGCACCGCAAGAATCGGGTGGCCGTCCGGCAGGTCGAGGCTTCAAGATTCATCAAACGATGACCAGGAGCCCGCATGTCTTTTCAGATTCACGCCTTACCCGCCGAACCCTTCAAGTCGCTATTTGGAATGTCCGGGCAGGAACTGGCCGGGATCAATGCCGCCCGGATCGTTGTGGACGAAAAACCCGGCTACCCCTGCCGGGTGAGTCTCGCGGATGCCGAAGTCGTTGATGGCGAAGACCTGGGCGAGGCCATTTCCAGGATGTTCGAAGATCGTTCTGTCG
Source organism: Lysobacterales bacterium (assembly GCA_029859645.1). Classification (GTDB taxonomy): domain Bacteria; phylum Pseudomonadota; class Gammaproteobacteria; order Xanthomonadales; family SZUA-36; genus JAHEFT01. The sequence continues at coordinate 3,188 of JAOUCS010000067.1, forward strand.
ACTACCTGCACCTGCATAACGCCAGGCCAGGCTGTTTTGCAGCGCGGGTAACGCGGTAGTGGTAGAACAGCCCGGCTATTCTTGCGCAGCCTGCTGGCCAAGTGATTCGCACAAAGCCGCGTTGTCCTGCACGATCCGCTCGAGAGGCACTTCACCCGAAAGGCTGACCGAAGGAATATCGTAGGTAATCACCCCGGTTTTGCAGTCACTGAATTTCAGCTGCATGGTGCCGTCCTTAAGCGGCGGGCCCACCGCGGGAACCGCGGAATCGAACACGCCACCACTGCTGACATAGATATCCAGCAAGGCCGTGTCGCCGGTGTATGGGCCCTGGGCGGTCAGCCAGCGATGACCCGGCTCACCCAGAATGGCTTCAACGTCCTCCGGCGGTCGCTCGACGTCATAGGTGAACCAGGCGACAAACATCATCTGGATATTCTCCCAAACAACCACCAGGAAACCTTGCCCGTTTGTGGCCGGGTTGTACCAGGCGTCGTTCAGACCGGCGTTGATGCCGAAGCTGCACTGGCCCTCGAACACGCATGACGCCCACTCCGGGTGGTCGATAAAGGGATTGCGATTGCCCTGGAAAGACGCGACCGTCTCGTGGTGCTGCATCTCCACCGGGTCAACGGGATCCTGCCGGTGCCAGTCCAGCAACACCGATAACATGCCCATGTAACCCGTGGCCTCGTTTTTGCCGGTGCGTGAGTCGTCTATCAGCTGCAGATCATCGGTCAGAATCAGGTCGGGTTCGCTGGCTGAGGTGACGCCGTGGGTGCCGCCTTCGTAACGAACGTCCATGTACATCAGGGCCCGCGCCACATCGCCCCGGCGGCCGTTCCAGACTTCCCAGGTGCCTTCGGTAAACTCGCCTGTCTGCCAGTTAGAGTCACCCGGATACCCACCCCCCGCGCCCCCGCGACCGTCATTCGCCTGCGTGACGTACTCGAAACAATTTGCATCGCAGTAATTGAAAGGATGGTTGGAGCGCACGAAGTTGTAGTCGACATCCGACAGAAACAGGGAATGCATGTCGGTGAAGGGGTAGTTGACCGTGCTGTCATTGTCCGGAAACCCGTAGGATTTCGGCCAGACATGTTCGCGGTTATAGAAATTGTTGCCACCACCGTGTTTGTCGAATGCGGCATTGCGATAGAGTGTGATCACGCGGCCCTGGTCCCCTTGCAACTCATCGGCGATTTCCAGCACGTCCCAGGTGTCGGTCACGGAGGACGTGTACGGAAAGCGTTGATGGTCATCGATGATTGCGTGAAGGGATTGGCGCAAGGCCCCTGGCGATGAACTGTCAGCCCCGTCGTAGTAGTCCGCCGGCTGGGCCAGCAGTTGCGGAGAAAGCAGGGTTAAACATACGGCCGGGGCCAGGCTCTTCAAGAGCGGAGATGTATTGATCATTATCTGCGTCCGTGCTGATTCTTGCTTGCAGATAAATCTACGCTTTTTCTAGGCCCGCCGCCAGCTTCCGGGCGACCATAAAAACAGCTGCGTTTTTCTTCGGCAGCCACTGCTGTTCAATTTCGAATCCTGCATCCTTGTGGCTTTGGCTGAGTTGGGCCTGGGTAAAGACGTTTACGAAGGGAATCAGTTTCAGAACGTTGACAACCGGCAAAATCAGCCGGAAATACCAGCTCATGTCGCCTATACAGGCCGTGCTGGTGACAAACACACCACCCGGTTTTAGCCCGTGGAAAGCGGCGTCGATGACCGCTTGCGGGTCCTTGAGTAAATGCAGGAGGTTGTGCGCCATGATGACGTCGTACCGGGAATCTGGAATATCGTGATCGCCGGCCGCCCTCACTTCGAACGTGATGTTCTCAACCTGGCCGGCCCTGGCCTTGTCCTTTGCGATGTTGATCATTGCCGGCGAGATATCTGTCGCCAGGACGTGTTTGACATGCGGCGCGTGGGCCAGCGCCGTGGACCCCGTGCCACAGCCGATTTCGAGCACTTCCGAGCCGGGCGTGAAATAGCCGCGCGTTATTTCCAGTTTCTTCTCGTAGGTTTCCGCGTCGGAAACCGGCCTTTGCGAATACTTCTCGGCGCGCTTGTCCCAGAATCGGGCGTCCTTGTTCATTTCTGAGCTTTCTCGCCGAAACCGAAATCTGAGATCACCCCACCTATGGCATCCCAATTCATGTTGCCTCCAACGGCCGCGTTGCCTGCTGCAGCCACGCAACGTCGGCTTCATCCAGCCGCGGGCTGAGCTCCCGAAACACCTGTTCATGGTAGCGGTCGATCCAATCTGCTTCCGGCTGCGTCAACAGGGACGGTTCCAGCAGGCGCTGGTCGAACGGCGCCAGGGTCAGCGCTTCGAAGGCCATCATCGGCGGGCCGTCGTTCGTGTCGGCGCCATGTTCAGGCAGCGCCCCATCCCATTCGCGCACCACCACCAGGTTTTCGCAGCGGATGCCGTAGCAGCCGTCCTTGTAATAACCGGGCTCGTTGCTGACCACCATGCCGGGCTTCAGCGCATGGCCGTTGTGTTGCTTGGCGATGCGTTGCGGGCCCTCGTGCACGCTCAGGAATGAGCCCACGCCGTGGCCGGTGCCGTGGTCGTAGTCCAGGCCCTCGTTCCACAGGAACTGCCGCGCCAGCACATCGAGCTGCGAGCCGGTAGTGCCGGCCGGGAATACCGCCTGGTCCAGCGCGATATGGCCCTTGAGGACCAGCGTGAAACGCCGCCGGATTTCATCCGGGGGCGTGCCGATGGCGATGGTGCGGGTGACGTCCGTGGTGCCGTCCAGGTATTGGCCGCCACTGTCCACCAGGTAGGCCGAATCCATCGCCAGCCGGGTCACTTCATCCGTGTTGAGATGGTTGTAATGGCACATCGCCGCGTTGACGGCTGCCGCGGAAATGGTATCGAAGCTGGGCTCGCGGAAATGCTCGCCCCGGGTTCTGAAATCGTACAGGCAATCGGACAGTTCGGCCTCGCTGTGCAGGCGGCCGGCCGCCACCTCCTCATCAAGCCAGCGCAGAAAACGGACCACGGCCACGCCGTCGCGGATGTGGGCCTCGCGCATGCCCTGGATTTCCACGTCGTTCTTGCACGCCTTGGGCAGGATCACCGGGTCGGCACCGGCGATCAACCCGGCGCCGGCGTCCAGCAAATCCAGCTGGCAGCGGGCGTTAGCCGTGTCCGGGTCGGCCAGTATCTTCTTACCCGACAGGGCTTTGAACGCCGCGGGGGCCGCGGCCTCGGGCAGAACCTCGACCCCTTCCCCGACATGCGCTTCGAAGCCTTCCGGAATTTTTGCCGGATCGGTGAAGAACTGCACGCGGCCGTCACCAAATAACAAACCGTAACCCAGCACCACCGGCAGGCAAGGCACGTCCTGCCCGCGGATATTCAGCAGCCAGGCCATCGAATCGGCCGCGAACACCAGGGCTGCGTCCGCGCCTTGCCCGGCCAGGGACGCACCAATCTCCCGGCGCTTGTCCAGGCTGGACCGGCCGGTGAGTGATTCCGGCTGCAACAGAGCAGTCGCCACCAACGGATCGGGGCGATCGTCCCAGCAGGCATCCACGATGTTGTCATCGGCATTCCCGTCCGTGCACACCAGTTCAATGCCGGCCTCGCCCAGTGTTTTACGGGCATCCTGGTACCAGCGGTAGGGGTGCATACGCGGGTCAACGCCCACGCGTGAGGTGGCCTGAAGTTGCTCGGCCAGCCAGGGCAGATGCGGCGTCTCGACCAGGTGAAGCACTTCGAACAGATCTTCAGGAACCTGCTTCCTGACCTGCACCGTGTAACGCCCGTCGACAAAAATCACTGCCCGGTCCCGCAGCACGATAACCACGCCCGCCGAGCCGGTGAAACCGCTGATCCAGCGCAGGCGCTCGTTGCGCTCCGGAATATACTCGCCCAGGTACTCGTCGGCGCGGGGGATGATCAAGGCATCCAGCCCCTGGCTGGACATGTGCTGGCGAACCCTGGCCAGCCGTTCGGCTATGTCTGTCATGGTGTTAGTTTAAAGTACTAAAGGTCCCTGGATAGCCAATGCAGTGAATTCAGTACCATTTGCTTCCAGTCGTGGTGCGCGGTGTTCATGCCCAGTGATTTCACTGAACCATCTTCCTGGTCAAAATTCATTGCCGTAAAACCATTGGAATCACCGAAAACCAGAATTCTTCCTTCACCCACTTCTCCTGCAAGCGCCTGGGAATCACCCATGCCATCGGGTCCCACACCGGTAGCATGCCGGCGGTTTTCGGCCGTGTCAGATAATCGAAAGATATTGTCGTAGTCAGCACCCGTCAAGGCGCTGCCACCGAAAGCAACCACGCTGTTGACGGTTTCTGATTCGTCTCGACCCTTCACAATGGGGTGGTCTGCATTCAGTAATCCGTTTTCCTGTGAGAAAACAACCCAGCCATCCCGTCCCAGCTTCTTATCATAGTGAACCGGGTCGGCGATCGTGCCGACACTGGAGGTGACGCCAAACCTGTTTAACAGTGGATTGATTGCCTGGTCGAATGGGGCATGTTCGCTGAATACAAGCAAAGAACCACCGCTGGCTACCCAGTCATACAGTGCTTCGATTTCTGAGCCGGTAAACGTGGTTTCGGTAGTGACTTCAGTCTTGCTGGTAAATTCGAACGGCAGCGCGGTAATCACCATCACGATATCGAATGAACGCAGAAATTCAGGCGTAAATTGGGAGGCGCCTACCGTTGTCTTATAACCATCAGATGCGGCAAGTTCGGCGAAAGGCTCTATGAACCCCTCGGTGACATGAAAATTATGGTGCGCAGCGTCCAGAAGGATGACTGGACCCTTGGCATGCCCGTACATCGGGTTTTCGACAGAGGTGTCAAACCCGGGGTCATTGGACATCGGCCAGTCAGCGGCAAATACGGTTGCATTAAGAACAACACAACACAGCGCGGCAAAGACACTCCTCTTCATTTGTTTCTCCTGGTGGTCGATTGGCAGTCTACCGGGAAGCTGGGGATGGGAGCGAAAATGGTGCCCGAAAAAGATGCCGGACACAATTAATGGTTAGAATGTATCCGGCCCCCTTTATTGACCCATTTTATTTGATGGTCCCGGACGCAAGCACATGACCGAATACCTGTTAAGCCTCATCGCCGATCCCAATGCGTGGGTCGCCCTGGCCACGCTGGTGGCAATGGAAGTCGTCCTGGGCATCGACAACCTGATCTTCATTTCCGTCCTGACCAACAAGCTGCCCCCCGATAAGCGGGAGAACGCGCGACGGATCGGTATCGGTGGTGCGCTGATCCTGCGCCTGCTGTTGTTAGGAACGATCGCCTTCATCATCGGCCTGACTCAGCCGGTGTTCGAGGTTTTCGGGAAGGGCTTTTCCTGGCGTGACCTGATTCTCATCGCGGGCGGCGTGTTCCTGGTGTGGAAGGCTACCAAGGAGATTCACCACAATGTCGACCCGGACCCCGAGCACGACCTGTTCGACACCAGCCAGCCATCGTTGAGCGTGTCCGCCGCGATCGCGCAGATTTTGGTGCTGGACCTGGTGTTTTCCGTGGACAGCATCATCACCGCCGTTGGCATGACCGAGCACATCCCGATCATGGTGATCGCGGTAGTGGCTGCGGTGACCGTGATGTTGCTGGCGGCGACACCCATGGCGAATTTCATTCAACGCAATCCAACCATCGTCATGCTGGCGCTGGCATTCCTGCTGCTGATCGGCACCACGCTGATCGCAGAAGGCTTCGGCGCACACGTTCCGAAAGGCTACATCTATGCCGCGATGGCGTTTTCTGCCGTGGTCGAGGGTCTGAACATGTTGTCGCGGCGCGCGCGGAGAAAGGGGGGCCGCTGAGCAAGCTACCCAGCACAGCAGATTCAGTACTCGCTGTATTTTTTAGCACTGCCCCGCACCAGGTCAGCCGGGTACTTGGCTTCATTAAGGGCAATCTTCCGGTCAACGGCCTCGGGCAGATCAATACCCAGCTGATCAGCCAGGCGGACCAGGTAGACGAAGATATCGGCCAGTTCTTCACCCACGTCCTGCAGCTTATCGTCCGGTAAATTGAAGCTCTCATCCTGGGTCAGCCACTGGAAATGCTCGGCCAGTTCCCCTGCCTCCACGATCAGGGCCATCGAGAGATTTTTCGGTGAGTGGAATTGTTTCCAGTCTCTGCGCTCGGCGAAGTCTCTGAGTCGTTCCTGTAGTTCGGGTATATCGGTCAATTCAATTCTCCCTGATTCGATTCAGGATAACAGAGCCTCGTAAGGTGCTGACTTTTCCGTTCCCCCTGCGTTTCTTGCTCGCCGCCTTGTCGGCGCGAAGCATCTTTGTTTACTCCTCTTCAAGGTCAAGGAGTTGTCGGATTTCATCAGCATCGAGATGCCTGACGTCGTTGGCCGTGGCGAGAAAAATGACGTGGCCCGCGATGTTTTTGGCGTGGCCTCCAAATCGCTCCAATGCGCGGATTCCGAGGACTATATCCACGAAATGTCCTACGTTGCGGGCGTCTTCCATCACGTAGGTGCTCAGGTGACGCAATATCGAATCGAACCGGATTTCCAGCTCCTCGTCCATCAGCAATACGCTGAACGCTTTCTCGATGTCCAGGCTTGAGAATGCCTGCATCGCAACCTCGAGCATAACGCTGACGTACTTCGACATTGAATAGATATCGCGCAGGATGTTATCGCTGGGTACATGGTGATCTGATTCGTGGAATCGCACACACAAGGCTGCAATTTTTCTCGCTTCGTCGCCAGTGCGTTCAAGGTCCGTTACTACTTTGGCCACAGCAATGATCTGTCGCAGGTCTTTTGCCACGGGCGCGCGCCGTGCAATGAGCTGAATGACTTTTTCGTCGACTTCAATATCCAGGTTGTTTAGCTTCCGATCCCTTCGAATCACCTTGTGGGCCCGGGCGGGATCTTCTTTTTTCAGTGCCTTGACTGCCCGGCGTAGTTGTTGGACTGCTATGGTGCCCATTTGATCGACCAGTTTTGCAATTTCATTGAGTTCGTCATCGAAGCGGTGAACGGTGTGCCTGGTTTCAGTACTTGTCATTTCTCTTCTCTCAACATGATAGCCATTAGCCGAAGCGGCCCGTGATGTAGTCCTCGGTCAGTTGATGTTGCGGATCGGTGAAAATCCGGTCGGTTTCATCCATCTCGACCAGATTCCCAAGGTGAAAGTAAGCGGTGCGCTGCGAAACCCGGGCGGCCTGTTGCATGGAATGCGTAACAATTACGATGGTATAGCGCTTGCGCAGTTCGTCGATCAATTCCTCGACCTTGGCCGTGGCAATGGGATCCAGTGCGGAACAGGGTTCATCCATCAGGATCACTTCCGGAGAAACCGCAATGGCCCGCGCAATGCACAACCTCTGTTGCTGCCCGCCAGACAAGCCGGTGCCGGGCTGATGCAGACGGTCACAGACTTCACCCCACAACGCGGCGCGCTTCAGACTGGATTCCACGACTTCATCCAGCTCAGCCTTGTTCGCCGCCAACCCATGAATGCGTGGACCGTAGGCAACGTTTTCATAAATAGACTTGGGGAACGGATTCGGCTTTTGAAATACCATTCCGACCCGGGCGCGAAGCGGTACCACGTCGAGGTCCTTGCTGTAGATTTCCTCGCCGTCGAGCCGAATGGAGCCCGTCACCTCGCAGCCATCGATGGTGTCGTTCATCCGGTTAAGACAGCGAAGGAAAGTCGACTTTCCGCACCCGGACGGCCCGATCATGGCCAGGACCTCCATTTCGCCAATATCGAGACTGACATTGCGGATGGCATGTGCGGCCCCGTTGTCGTAGCAGACATCGACGTTGCGGCAGGTCAACCGCGGCCGGGGATGATAGATATCACCCACCGTTTCCTTGAAGCCATCCTGCGGGCCGTCGCGGTCACCTGCTGACACGGGAGCTATTTCATCCCTGTTCTCTGAATCGATCACGGTACTTACGGAAGTCATCTCATTCCCTGTAGTTCAATTACCAGCGACGCTCGAATCGCCTGCGCAACAATACCGCCAGGAGATTCATTGCCACGAGGAAAGCCAGCAGCACCATGATGGCAGCGGACGTGCGTTCGACGAACGCCCGCTCCGGACTGTCTGCCCAGAGAAAAATCTGCACCGGTAACACGGTAGCCGGGTCGGTTACACCCTGCGGAACATCCACGATAAAGGCGATCATTCCGATCATCAGCAGCGGTGCGGTTTCACCAAGCGCCTGGGCCATGCCGATGATGGTACCTGTCAGCATTCCGGGCATGGCAAGCGGCAGGACGTGGTGAATCTGGGTCTGCAGGGGAGAAGCACCAACGGCCAGTGCTGCTTCACGAATGGAAGGTGGCACCGATTTCAGCGCGGAACGACTGGCGATAATGATGGTCGGCAGGGTCATCAGGGTCAGCACCAGCGCACCGACCAGTGGGGTCGATCGGGGCACGCCGAAAAAATTAATAAATACCGCCAGACCCAGCAAGCCAAAAATGATTGACGGCACCGCAGCGAGGTTGTTGATATTGACCTCGATCAGGTCCGTCAACCTGTTTCTGGGCGCAAATTCTTCCAGGTAGACTGCCGTTCCCACGGCCAGCGGGAAGGACATCAGCAACGTCAACAAAAGAGTGTAAAACGAGCCCATCAGTGCTCCGGCAATGCCGGCCTGTTCCGGCTGCCTGGAGTCACCCGAGGAAAAAAAGCCGGTATTGAATTGTTTCCTGATGTCGCCCCGCTGCTCGAGACGGTCGATCCATGCCAGCGCCCGGTCATCCAGCCGGCGCACATCCTCCGGTGCATCGCGATCAATTTTGCCTTTTGCCAGCATGTCGACATCATCGTTTGCCAGGACCCAGATTTCCTCACGGTTGCCGATCACGGATGGATCGGCGAGCACGCGTCGAGCAAGTGCCTGTCCGGCACCCGGGCTCGCCAGCTTGTAAAGCTCCCGTTTGTCCTGGCGGTCGGTCACATCGGGAAATACAGTGCGCAGACTTTGCTTCACAAGCGCCGCGTAGTCAGCAAATGCAAGGTCGTCATGTCTGGTGGTGCCCGCCGGATCAATGATCGACGGATCGTAGTAAACCTGCAGGCGCAGGTAGGTCTGCTGAAAAGCCGTATACCCTTTGAGACTGATGTCCAAAAACAGGATGGAGACGAATAACAGGCCGAGGCTGATAGCCATAAGTCCCATGAGCCTGAAACGTCTTTCCCTGGCATAACGCTTCCGCAAGCCCGCATGAACGATGTCTATTGTCCGTTGCGTTTCGTTAGTCATATTGTTCCCGATACTTGCGCACCGTATGTAACGCGATCACGTTCAGAATCAGTGTGATAACGAACAGTGACAATCCCAGGGCAAAGGCGGCCAATGTCTTTGCACTGTCGAATTCCTGGTCTCCGGTGAGCAAGGTCACTATCTGGACAGTTACCGTCGTGACGCTTTCCAATGGGTTCGCGGTCAGGTTGGCTGACAGACCGGCTGCCATCACCACGATCATGGTTTCGCCAATGGCCCGGGATACCGCAAGCAGAATGCCGCCAACGATTCCCGGTAGTGCCGCCCGGAAAACCACCTTTTTGACCGTCTCCGAATGCGTGGCACCAAGCGCATAGGATCCTTCTCTCAGACTTTGTGGAACGGCATTGATAACATCGTCCGACAGGGAAGAAACAAAGGGAATAATCATCACGCCCATCACCAGCCCGGCTGCCAGTGCGCTCTCCGATGCTACTTCCAGGCCGAATGATTCACCCAGTGAGCGGATGAAGGGGGCCATGGTGAGTGCTGCGAAAAAACCGTAAACAACCGTCGGAATACCGGCCAGTATCTCGAGCAACGGTTTGGACACGGCACGGAATCTTGGTCCTGCGTATTCCGAAAGGTAAATAGCGGACATCAGTCCGATGGGCACCGCAACGACCATAGCAATTGCCGAGACCAGCAGGGTGCCGGTGAAAAGTGGAATGGACCCGAAACTGCCCGAGGCGCCCACCTGGTCGGCACGCAATGCGATCTGAGGGCTCCACTCAGTACCCAGCAGGAACTCGGAAACAGGTACTTTCCTGAAAAACAGGAGGGATTCGTAAAACACCGAAAGCACGACGCCCAGCGTGGTCAGTATGGCAATCGTGGAAAAGATCACCAGGACATTGATCACGGTTTTTTCCACGTAATTACGAGCCCGTAGTTGTGGTGATATACGGGACCGGGCGATGACCAGGCTGATCAGGGCCAGGGAGATGGCCAGCGTCCAGATGCTTGTCCGGGCAACTTCGCGTAATTGGTTATAGCGGTCTGCGGCAGCCTGGATCGGCGCGGTTATTTCGGAAGATACGATGTTGCCGGTCGCCAGGTTTTTAATGTCATTGACCAGCAAGTTCAGCCGTTCCGCCGGGAGATCCTGCAAGTCGGCAGGCAGACTGCCGATAACCAGCCAGGTGATGATGGTGTCCTGGAAAAACATCCAGAGCACCAGAAGAGCCAGGGCAGGCAAGCCGGCCCACAATGCTGCGTAAAAACCGTAATAGGCCGGCAGAGAGTGTAAACGGTTCGAACCGCCAAATCCTTCGGCCATGGAAACGGAGCGGCTTCGGCCAAAATAGTAGCCGAAGCCCATGAGTCCCGCGATTACGATCAGTAGCAGTAATGGCTGCACGGATTGTTGCCCCCGTCCCGCTTGAACCGTGCGATTAATCCAGCCCAGTCAGCGGTTTCATGCCGGTAACGCTGGTCTGGTACTTGGTACGCTCGGATTTAGGCATCGGGATCAGGCCCTTGTCCGTAAGGTAACCTTCGTCTCCGATGGCTTTTTCGCTCATGAATTCCCGGTTATATTCCGCCAGGCCCGGAATACTTCCCACGTGGGCTTTCTTGACGTAATAGAACAGTGAACGGGAAACGGGATAGGAGCCATCGGCAATACTATCGAATTCAGGCGCGACGCCGTTGACTCTGGAACCCTGTACCACGTCAGAATTCTGATCGAGGAAGCTGAATCCGAATACGCCCAGCGCCTTGGGGTTCGCCTGTAATTTCTGGACAATCAGGTTGTCATTCTCGCCGGCCTCTATATATACACCGTCTTCACGAACGCCATGGCAAACGGCCTTGTACTTGTTAGAATCTTCCTTTTTCATCGCCTTGATGAAGTCAAATTTCTTGCAGCCTCCTTCCAGGGCCAGTTCAGCAAAAGCATCACGGGTGCCCGAAGTCGGCGGCGGACCGAGGACTTCGATCCGGTCGGCCGGCAATGCCGCGTTTATTTCGTTCCAGGTCTTGTACGGATTGGGTATCAGGGTTTCCCCACCTGCCGGATCGGGGACCATCTTGGCCAGGGCGAGGAAAATATCCCGAGTGGACAGATCAAATATCGGAGCGGTCCGTGAATTCGCCAGCGCAATTCCGTCATAACCGACTTTTGCTTCGATGATATCGGTGACGCCGTTTGCCGCACAGCTTTCGATTTCCGAGGTCTTGATGCGTCGAGAAGAGTTGGTAATGTCCGGATGCTCAATGCCCACACCGGCGCAAAACAGCTTAAGGCCGCCACCGGAACCTGTGGATTCGATCTTTGGGGTTTTGAAGCGGGTGCTCTTGCCAAAATTTTCCGCCACGACGGTGGCGAAAGGATAAACTGTTGAAGATCCGACAATACTGATGTAATCGCGAGCCAGCAGATTGCTGCTATAGACAGCAATCGCAGCAGTTGCAATTGTTAGAATGCGTATATTCATAAGGGATTCACCTCTGCTATTTAGCTAATCCAGCCATCAAGGCCGTGATGATCTTAAGCAGGTGAATTTTAAGGATGTTATATGACGGTTTGTTTAAGGTTTTGTGACACTTTCATGACGTTCTCCGTATTCAAGGTGACGATGGGAAAGCACCACGCTGCCGCCCGGAAGCAGCACGTTCGGTGAACTGCAAGTCGGTTAGTAAGCCTGGCTCATGGAATTCGCCTGCAACGAAGTGCCGGTGAGGCGCGTCTATCGCGCCGAGCAGAACCGCAACCTGCCAGTTTGTGAAGCCGGCGAAGTCTCTGAGTCGTTCCTGTAGTTCGGGTATATCGGTTAATTCGATTCTGCCTGGGTCGATTCAGGGTAACAGGGCCTCGTAAATCGCGTGAGTGTCGTCGTCAAAGACGCAGAAAATCACCTCGTTCAAAGGGCTGGGTTTTTCCAGAAAGGCGGTGACTTCGCCGACAGCAATCTGCGCTGCCGGGTTCCGCGGAAGGGCTTTAGCAGTATTTAGCAACGCGCCCTGCAAGCTGAGGCTCAAATCGGCGCGGCCCGGGACGATCCCGGGAGGTTTTGGCGGGCATGAAAAAACCCGAGGGCCAAAAACACTTTATTCAAGGCTTTCCGGGTAACGTAAAGCTCTAAGGTACTTGGAAATCAGAAATTTGGTGACAACATCATTTGATTAGGCTGCACGAGGAACAATTTCACTTCTTATTTTCTCACCCACGATCTGCTCGGCCCGCCTTAAGTCATAAGCCACTTGCAGGTTCATCCACCCTTCTGCGTCTCCGCCGAAATATTGAGCCAATCGCAGTGCCGTATCCGGGGTAACCGCGCGGCGTTCGAGTACGATGTCATTAATTCGTGGGGCAGGGATGCGCAAGGCAATAGAAAGCGCATTGGCGCTCATTCCCAGCGGAACAAGGTACTCTTCGCGCAAAATTTCCCCGGGATGAATGAGGCGCATGTTATTTTCAGCCATAGCTTTTCCTCAGTGGTAATCCACAATCTCCACATCGAATGCATCACCATCAAGCCAAAGAAAACAGAGCCGCCATTGATCGTTGATGCGAATGCTGTGCTGACCCTTTCGACTACCTCTCAGCGCCTTGAGATGATTTCCGGGTGGCGCCCTCAAAAAGCCAAGCGATGGGGCAGCGTCAATCATTGCCAGTTTCCGCTCTGCCCGAGCGCGAATCCCCAGCCAGCGGCGCTGGCAATTCCCGGAGAATAGAGCCTCGGTGTGCTTGTTACCGAAGCTCTTGATCACGTTGATATCGTATAACGCATAACGTTAAATGTCAATCGTTATAGTGTTGTTGGAAATACACTGACGTGTTTAGCATTGGCCGTCAATTTCATCCGCTTGCTGCCTGAATCAAAATCTCATTATGTGGCTGGCACTGTTTGTCTAGAAGAGGTAATTTGATCGAAGACTTGAAGGATATAGCGAGTTGATGGGCGGCCATCCAGGCTGAGCAGGATAAACATGCCCAGCACCCAGAAAGTGGTGTTTTTTTGAAAACTCATTGGGCGCGTGTTAGCCGCGGCTAAGGTCGCCGGGGTGGCTGAAAAAGGCGTTTTTGTCGCTTTACCATACGCTGGAGTACGGTAGAATCTGAAGTAGAAACTCATTCACTTCCGGGGAAAAGCACATGTTCCTGTTCAATCCTGAAACCTACGTCGGCGGGCACCCCGACGCACACACCAACGACATGATGCGAGCCGTTATCGACTGGTTCGAGGCACGCGGCCTGAAGCAACTCAAGCAGGATTACCACGATCGGGCCTGGAACTACGACTTTGTCGATTTCATGAAAAGCCACCAGGTGCTGGCAACCCTGATGACCCCCGAGGGATACGGTGAGAACGCTGCCTGGAATACCCGCCGCAACGTGGAGTTCGCCGAGATCGTAGCCTTCTACGGCATCACCTACTGGTACACCTTCCAGGTATCCATGCTGGGACTAGGGCCCATCTTCAACGGCGACAACGAACAAGTGAAACAGCGCGCTGCGCAGCTGCTGCGGGAAGGCGCTGTATTTGCATTCGGCCTTTCAGAGCGGGAACACGGCGCTGATATCTACTCCAGCAGCATGCAGCTGATTCCTCAACCGGATGGCGGCTACGTCGCAAGCGGAAGCAAATACTACATCGGCAACGGCAACGAGGCCGCGCTGGTCTCCACCTTCGGCAAGAACTCTGAAACCGGCGAGTACGTATTTTTTGTGGTCGATTCGAAACATGAAAAATACGAATGCGTGAAAAATACCGTCAACGCGTCCAACTACGTGGCCGAGTACCGCCTGCACGACTACCCCATCAGCGAGGAAGACATTTTGAGCACCGGGCAGAAAGCCTGGGACGACATGCTCAACACCATCAACTACTGCAAGTTCAACCTCGGCTTCGGCGCGATCGGCCTGTGCACGCATGCGTTTTACGAATCCATGAACCACGCTGCCAACCGAACCCTGTTCGATCACCAGGTCACTGATTTCTCGCAGATCCGGCGCCTGTTAACCGACGCGTATTGCCGCCTGGTCGCAATGAAGATGTTCTCCTACCGCGCATCGGATTACCTGCGCAACGCCTCTGCCGAGGACCGCCGCTACCTGTTGTTCAACCCGATCGTGAAAATGAAAGTCACGATGGAGGGCGAAAAGGTTATCGACGAACTGTGGGACGTGATCGCCGCGAAGGGCTTTGAAGCGGAGCCGTTTTTCGAAATCGCCGCCGTGGAAATCCGCTCACTGCCCAAGCTGGAAGGCACTGCCCACGTCAACATGGCGTTGATCGTGAAGTTCATGAAGAACTACCTGTTCGCGCCGGCTGACTACCCGGAAATTCCACTGCGCGAAGACCTCGCCGACGACACCTTCCTGTTCCACCAGGGCCCCACCCGTGGACTCGGCAAAATCCGCTTCCACGACTACCGCGAAACCTACGATCGCTTCGATCTGCCCAATATCGAAGTTTTCAAAAGACAGATAAAGGACCTGCGGAAACTGTTAATGGTCGCGAAACCGGACGAGCACCAGGCCAGAGACCTCGATTACCTGCTGGCCCTGGGCGAATTGTTCACGCTCGTGGTTTATGGGCACCTGATCCTTGAAAAAGCGCGGATGGACAAAACGGACCCGGACCTGCTCAACCAGATGTTTGGCTTGTTTGTGCGGGATTTCGCGGGCTATGCCACCGAACTGTATGGCAAGCCGAGTAATTCAAACCGGCAGCGCAAGATGAT
>JAOUCS010000068.1 GCA_029859645.1 Lysobacterales bacterium
ACCTGGCCAGAACCCGCAAATGCGCTCTGCAGTTGTTTCATGCTGTCATCGGTGGATGCATTGTCAGTGACCGTGATCCTGACGGGGGTTTGCTGACTGAGCACCGATGAAACGCAGCGAACCAGGGCATCCCCGGCATTGTAATTAACGATGACGACGTCGATCTGCACTGTGCCGTCCGTCGCGGACATCAGCTTTTTCCAAACCAGCGGCGCCACCAGCTTGTACCCGGCTGTCTAAGCGCCAGCTCATTTTTCAGTTCCGCCAGTTCTTTGTCCCTGGCTAAAAGCAGTTCGCCCGCCGCGATATGTTTGCGAATTTCCTGGTAGTAATGCTCATAAACCGACTCGACTGAATCGTCGAACAGGCTCAGTGCCGACTCGACTCGCGGCAGGCTGGTGTCGTCCAGGGCGCATACCGCAAGCAGGTAAACGGGATGATGGTGCGGTTCAGAAAACGAAGCGACCTGTCCTTCGTGCTCCTGTTGAAAGCTCACGGTGGATGCCCCATCCAATGCCCAGATGGCTGACTGGAAAAGCAGTTTTTGCCCGAGCAGGTGATAGCAGGGAAAATAGCGTAACAGCAACTCTTCAAACTCATCGCGGTACAGTTCACGCAGGTGAAATTCGTTGTCGTTTTTCTGCTTGTCTGTATAGATCGCCTTGTCCGGGGAAGATATCAGCAAAAACCCGCCGGGTTTCAAGACCCGCTGAAATTCAGCCATCAGGCCGTCATGGTCCTCAAGGTGTTCGAGGGTCTCGAAGGACACGATGCAGTCGAATTCTCCGGCTTCGAACGGCAGGGTGAGGCAGTCTGAAACACGAAAAGTCAAAGAATCCGACGGGTAACGCGCGCTGGCGTGTTCAATAGCCTGCGCAGAGATATCCACACCGGTCACATGGGCAGCTTTGGTGGACAGCAGGGCAGAACCGTAACCTTCGCCACAGGCAGCATCCAGAACATTCAAACCTGCTACCAGGTCCCGGGCGAACGCGTAACGATGCACATGTTCATACCAGATCTCGCGCACACATTCAGGGGTAAACCGTTCGCCGGTAAATTCGAGGTTTTTGGACATGGGATCTCCGACGCAGTGGCTTGACTGGGTCTGATTTTAACTCAAAGCGATGCCCGCACACCGCAGTGCCGTCAGCAACTGTGCTCTTCTCGCGGCCAGCGGGTCTCTGCTGATGAAATCTTCGACAAGCTCCAGGTATCCGGGGTGTCGTGACAGTAGACGCCGCATGCTGGACTCATCCGGCTTCAGACCGGTCGGGCCGAAGGAACGCCCCCCGAGGTGGGCGACATAAACGTTGTCGCAAAGCACGTTTCGCAACCCTGCCGCCCTGGCCCTCATCGAGAAATCATTTTCCTCACCGTAGCCCTTCCCGAACAGTCGCTGGTCAAACAGCCCGATTCGGCGGATAGCCGAGCGGGCTATCGCCATGCAGAAACCCACGGCGGTAGGCAGTTCCGGGTAGTCGCCGATGCTGTTGGTCCGCAGAATTTCAGCCAACGAAGCCAGGTCGGCAGGCACTGGATTGGGCGCGCAAAAATCCGGGAACGACGCGATTTCGCCGTTATTGGTCCAGGGCGTGGCGGTGGCAATTGAAGGGTCGGATGCAAGGCATCTCTGCAACCCCTCCAGCCACCCCGGCGCTACCAGGGTGTCTGAATTCAATAGCACCACGTCGCCGGTAGTGGCCTGCATGCCGAGGTTGGCGGTGCCAACGAAACCCAGGTTTTCCGAATTCGTACGAAACACCCAGTGCCCGGGCGCGCGCCGGCGCCATTTCTCAATAACAATGGGTACAGCCGGATCCGGCGACGCATCATCGATCACCAGTACTTCAGTCGTGGCCGGTATCGTGCCGTGGACACTGTCCAGAGACGCATCGAGCTCTTCCGCCGCGTTATAGACGGGTATCACGACGGATATGGGTGCGTAGTGATCCGGCACGGCAGTCTAAGCGTCTTTGTTCCAGCTGTGGGGAAGCCGCAGGATGCCCAGTTCCCGGCTTTCACCGGCAACCGTAAATCTCAGTTCAGCGGTGTCACACAACCGAATTCCCTGTGGGTCCATCGCATGCCCCCGAATGGAGTAGCTCCCCGGGAGGAGCAGCAAGCGTTCAAAACATATCCGGAACCGAAAATGCCTGTTATCGATTTTCTCCGCTTCGATTCCATCATAATCGGACGATACACCGTAGACCGGCGTACCATCGGCGCGCATGATTCCAAACAATGCGACCGGCGCCAGCCCGTCGGGGGACTCAAGCACCAGCTCAGCATCCAGATCCTGTCCGTAACTGATGTTCCGGTCGCCTTGTCCCTGGCCGCCCGGCAGGCTGAAATCAGTGACCCGGTAAAGGCCGCTATCACCTCGCTGTGTGCGACGCTGCAATCTTTCTGCAGCGCTACGTTCTTCGTGGTAGGCGAGGTACGACTGGGTAACCGGAAAAACGTCTCCCAGCTCCCTGCTACGGCCGTCGTGCAGCCACAGGGCCTGCCGGCAAAGTTTTTGAACAATATACATGCTGTGCGAGACCATCAATAAAGTGTTGCCACGCTCCAGGAAAGATTCAATCCAGCGGATACACTTTTTCTGAAAGGACTCATCGCCGACAGCAAGTACCTCATCAGTAATCAACAACTCCGGATCCGATGCAGCAACCACGGCGAAACCCAGGCGAACGACCATTCCAGAGGAATAATGCTTGACCGGTTCGTGAACATAATCACCGATATCGGCAAATGCCAGTATCTGATCAAGGTGTTGATCCAGTTGACTCTTCGTCATGCCCAGCAATGCTGCTTTCATCCGGACATTGTCTATACCCGAAAATTCCGGCTGGAAACCGGCGCCCAGCTCCAGTAAAGCAGCGATCCGGGCGTTAACCTCGACGGTGCCCCGGCTGGGGCTGATCACACCGGTAAGAATCTTCAACAAGGTAGATTTGCCGGCCCCATTCTCGCCGATAATTCCAAATGACTGTCCGCGGGTTACTTCCAGGTTGATGTCGCTCAGTACCTCGGCCCCTTCCAGGCTTTTTTTGCCCGTCATCAGGGATACGAAAGCCCGCAAGCGTTCGCGCGGGTGATGGACTCGCGGGTAAAACTTGGAAACCCCCTGCAAACGGACCAGCGGCGTCATCAGAAGAAATCCTCAAAATGCGCACTGAACCTGCGGAAAAATTTGAATGCCGCCACCAGTACCAGCAGGGTCAGCAGTGGAACCAGCAAATCCCGGTAGCCGAGTTCATAGTTTCCCAGCAACAGAAAATCACGGAGCCGTTCAACAAACCAGGACATGGGATTGAACTTCATCACCGTGGCAAAGCGCTCCGGCAAAATGCTCGAACTGTAAAGAATTGGCGTCGTGAAAAACCAGAAGGTCATGAGTGGCGGAAGAATCTGTGATACATCTTTGATAAAGACCTGCAGGGCGCTGACGAACAATGCCAGGCCACTGGCAAACAGGTACATCAAAAAAAGGACCGGCAACGATGCAAGCAGTCCCAGCCAGTGAATTTGAGCGCCCATCAACAGGTCAAGTACCAGTAACACGGCAAGGTAGCCCAGCATGTTCATCAGAAACGTTGCAGTAACTGTTGAAAGTGGCAGCATTTCACTCGGAAACGCCACCTTGCCGATCAAGGCCGCGTTAGTACTGACTGAGTTTGCTGATCGCAAAACCGCCTCGGAGAACGCTGTCCAGGGCCAGAATGCCACAGCCAGGTAAGGGACAAAGCCGCCCGGGCCGGCATCCGGAATTCTTGCCTTGAAGATCGTCGAAAAGACAAAAGCATATACAGCAAGCAGCACCAGGGGTTGCAAAATCAACCACGCGAATCCTGTCACATTCTCAAGGTAATCCGCCCGAATGGCCCTGGAAACCAACTGCCGGAATACACTGTCAGTAAACAATTTCACTGCGGCCTTTTCTTTTTGCTCGCAGTCAGCAACTACTCGCTAAACCGGGGAGCAAGTTCCAGGTTTTCACCAAAATAGCGTTTTGCAAGTGCTTCTGCTGCGCCATCCTGCAGCACGATATTCCCGGACAGCAATTGTCGCAGGTACTTTTCCCGGTACTCTTTGCGATACTCAACTCGAGCCTGCTCGATGGCCTGTTCCTTGATAGCATCGAACGGCGGGATTGTACCGGGCATCTTCTCATTCAGCCGAATGATATGGAAACCATAATTGGTTTCGGTAGGAGCACTGATCTGGCCGGGAACCGCCAAAGCAAAGGCTACTTTTTCGAAATTGGGGACCATGTCGTTTCGCTTTACGTTTTTGAAACGTCCACCATTGACACTTTTTGAGGAATCGTCCGAATATTCCTCAACCAATGAATCGAAACTCAAGGGATCCAAATCAAGCTGTTGCCAGACGTAACCCGCGAGGTCCATGGCCTCTTGCCTGGAGCGGCCATCTGTACTGATCAGGATGTGGGATACGTCAATCCGATCCTCAGTTTTCCAGGCCTCTGGCTTAACCAGGTATTTTTCTTCGGCTATCGCCTCGAAGTCCGCTTCCGGCGCATTTGTCGCAACGTTAGACAGCCAATCCTGGGCCAGCTCGGCTTCCTTGTTCAATTCAAGTCTCATTTTGACCAGTTTTTGCTGATCATATCCGGCTTTTATCGCTTCGTTTGCCAGGGCCTTATTGGTGATAAGGCTTCTGACGAGTTGTTCGACCTTGTTGCCGTCACGGATAAACAGCAGGCGCTTATTTTCAGGGATTTTACTCAGCGCCGCATCAATTTCCCCCTGCGTGAGCGTGACGTCTCCCATCACCGCCAACGGCTCAGTGGATGCGCCCAGCTCGGCTGAGGCGGCTGAATCCTGTGCCTGAGCTTCTGCACCAAAAATAAGAAAGACTACCAGGCTGCTCGTCAGAAATATTTTCATGATCTTTTCACTACGCTTCCAATAATTTTCAGGTACATACACAAACGAAGGGGCTGCAAAAGCAGCCCCCCGTTTGTATCACTGAATTGTTAAATCCAGATATTACTTTAGGTAATTACGCGATTAACGTGAACCTTAATCCACATCAACTCTACGTACATTGCCCTTGTGCTGGAACAAACCACCGTAGAATGCTTTGACGGTTCCGTCATCGCCTTCGACGAAGTCGTTCTCGAACTGGTAAGCGGCAAAACCGGTTACCGGCAGACCGACCATACCATTGCTATCTACGTGATCATCATCAGCATAGAAGTCAATCCAGGCCCAGCCATCCTCGAACTCGTCGTTCACAGTTACAAGCAGGCTGCCACCGTCGAGATCTTCCAGCGTACCGAAGACTGAACGCTCACCGAAACGCAGAACGTTAACTTCGTTACACAGTTGGAAGATCACTTCTTCGCCAGGAATGGTTGGAGGTGCCGGAGATACTTGCGGCGGACGGCCTCCGGGGGTTTCCCTGAAGGTGCGCTCGTCACGATCGTAAGATACCAGCCCGACCAGTTCACAGTCTTCGTCAGCAAAGAGCTCGGTGAACGGTGCACGTGCGTCGGCGTCCAGGTTGAACGGGACAGCGGTGTATACGCATTCTTCCCAACCAGGATTATTGAATGGACCACATTCGTCGCCCTCGCTACCGGAACCGCAGATATCATTGATTTCATCACCGGATTCTTCATCGATCGTCGGGTATTTTTCACCCGGCTCCCACAGGTTACAAGAGGCAAGAGGATCGCCCTTGATGCCTTCACTCAGAGACGGACGCCAGCCGGTTCCTTCTTCGGCAGCAATACGCAGCGGATCAACGTAGAAGTTCTTCGTTGGGAACGTAATGACCCATTCGGTAGCTGCTTCGGCAGGAATGTCTGCAGTGGTGTATTCATTCATGGTGAATTCATGCATGAACACGGCAGATATGGCATCAACACCGAAATCGTACTGGAGATTAACGGCCTCGTTTTGAGGTACGCCAAAGAATACCCAGGCGTCAGATTCACTACCACTATTCAGAGAAGGACGAATCGTTCCCGGAACGTAGTGGACGCCGTCAGCAGTGGTGTCGTAGCCCTGAATGGCCTTGGCATCATAGCTGTACATGGCGCCAGCCTGGGGATTGACGATTGAAGCACCACCGAACAGACCGCCGCTGTTACGAAGCGTATCCGTTACAGCCTGGCCACAACCTTCGCGCAGGTCCTGTTCATCGTCATCAAAATCTTCACAATCATCGCCGTCGTTGTTCTGACGAGATTCTGCGAACCAAATACCATCGCTGCCCGAAGCAAAGTCGGTCCAGTTGTCAACCAACTGATCGCAGTCGCCCGGCATCCAGTCGCCGTCTTTGTTCTCAGCGTGCGTGATGTCTTCTTCAGTATCTGAACCGGGCTCAATAGTACCCATTTCGATAATTTCGAAGTGACCTTCCTGAACACGTTCGTCGGAAGTCGGTCCGCCATCCTCAAAGTCGCCGGTGAAAGCGAGATTCAGGAACGGCTGAACACCAGCCATCGAACCATCAGGCATTTCCATAGCGCGATCTTCGTACAAGTAGGGAACCGTGCATGAATCATCAGGGATGATCAGGACCGTATCCGTTTCGTAGCCTGCAGCTGTGGGCTGTACCATAGCTTCT
Source organism: Lysobacterales bacterium (assembly GCA_029859645.1). Taxonomy (GTDB): domain Bacteria; phylum Pseudomonadota; class Gammaproteobacteria; order Xanthomonadales; family SZUA-36; genus JAHEFT01. The sequence continues at coordinate 6,604 of JAOUCS010000068.1, forward strand.
GACTTGGTGATGGCAGCAACCCATACGTCGTGGTGCGACAGGTACAGGTTGAAGTCAAGCACTTCACGTGAGTTGAAGCCTTCGAGGAAACGCACCTTGACTGCCTTGGCATTATTAGTGGTATTAACCACAGACAGAATGGTGTTATTGCCATCGTTGGCGGTGTAGTAAGGATAAATCAGGACTTGTCCCAATCCATCCGGATTCAGGTTGACTGCCTGTGCGGTACCTGCGAGTCCGGCAGCACCTGCCAAACCAGCCAATACAGCAGCTGTCAAATTTTTTCTATTCATTACAACACTCCTAAGTTGTGTACACAGGGCTTGCAAATGCGCCGAAACTGATTCAGTAGGCCCACAAGGGACCCGCTGACAACTCAGCTCCGGCCATTAGCAGCCCAATGTTACGATAAGTGAGGCACCAAAGCAACCAAAGTGAATGTAAAAATAAGACAAGACAGGCAGTCTGAAGACTACTGTTGCGGGGGCAAATACCACCACTCACCTTTGACCATAACCCATTGTTCTTCAATGGTTTCCCATCCAGTCCAAACGGCAACACCCGGCACGGGTGATGCCACCCGATAACCAAGGTTGTATCGCACAACGCAGGATTTCTCCTCGCAAGTCTGATCAACATAATCTGCAGATATCCATCGGACTTTCTGAACGCGTAACGCAATTTCCAGGTCTACTTCTGAGAACTTGGACCGGTAGCCCGGTGAATAATATTCGTAGGCTTTACCGTATTCCCTGTCAAAAATATTCTGCCAGCGCTGCTCCGACCTTTGCTTGACTATTTTATCCGGGGAATCCGATACGGTGGTGCTCGCACAACCGCCAGTCAGTAAAGCCGACGCCGTGACTAGTGCGAGGAAACTGATTAATCTCGACATTTATCTTTCCTTTTCTTGCAAGCTGAATTTTATTGTTCTGGTGTCTCTGAACCACCGGCCGTGGTTCCCGCCTTGTTCAGCGTGGAAATTTTCAACGGCGGCACCCGGGAGAATTCTTTCTCCATGTCGACACTGATTTCCTTCAGGTCCACGGCGCTTTCAATCACCGTTGGCGTAATCATGACAACGGTTTCACTGCGCGAAACTGCCTTGGTTTTTGACCCGAACAAGGGTCCAATTACCGGCACACGGCTCAGATAAGGTACGCCGGACCGGCCCCTTGAATCCTGCTCCGAAATCAGGCCGCCGAGGAATACGGTCTGACCGGACTGCACTGCCACCTGGCTGGTTACCGTCTTGTTATTGATCGGCGGATTGCCACTCACGGAAATGTCCGGGTCACGCGCACCCGGCCGGCTGACGTCCTGCTGAATGTCCATGTATACGAGCCCGCCGGGATTGATCCTCGGCGTGACCGTCAGGGTGATGCCTGTCGAAACATATTGTGCGCTACTCACCACGTTGTTATTGCCGGTAGAGATCGATGAAGACTGCACCGGCACCTGGGTGCCCACCGTGATCGTCGCCGTCGCGTTATTCCTGACCAGCAGGGAAGGCGCAGCGAGGGAGCGCACGTCCGTCACCTCATCCAGCGCGGCAATCGTCGCCTGCACGAAAGGCAAACCGTTAGCCAGAGGCGTGGCCAGCGTGGTCAGGAAATTGAACCCGCCCGCTTCCGCACTGCCGCTGCCAAACGCCGCGTTTTGAAGAATGCTGCTGGTATCCGCGGTCCCCGGTGGAATAAGCGCCGGATTGTTGGTCAGAAACCAGTTAACGCCAAATTGCAGCTCTTCATTGAGTTCAACGTCGAGCACCTGTGACTCGATGAGCACCTGCAAGGGCTCAATGTCAATCCGTTCGATAGCCGCCTGCACGGCATTGAATTCCGCCGAGGTCGCCTGGATCAGCAGCGAATTGGTTTCCAACACCGAAGTAATGCGAATCTGCCCGTTACCCGTATCGAGAACCCCGCCCTGCGTACCCTGCTGGTTGGTTGGCTGCTGGGCGCCTAAACGATTCTGATTGAATTCGCCCACAGTGCCTACGGTCGCTGGCTCCAGCCCTGGCGCAAGTGTCCCCTGCGGCCTGTTTTGAGTCCGCTGCGGCGCCTGTCCTCCGAACAGTTCGGTCAGATATCCCGCCAATATGGGAGCTTCCAGGTTTTTGACACGATAGACATATAACTGCTGCCCCGCGCCTGCAGCGCCTCGATCGAGAATCTCGATCCATTCCTCGGCTTTATACAGGTAGCCTTCCTGGAAAGTGATGACCATGACAGCACCGAGGCGTTCCAGGGGAATAAAACGAAACATCCCGGCCAAGGGCGATTCGGCATTTGACCCAAAAATATTTTCAAGCTCACTGATGATCGACCCGACGTCCACCGTGGTCAGAGGAAAGATGCCGACAGACATGCCTTCCAGCCAGTCCACATCAAAAATTTCCACGGTTTTGAGGTAGTTTCGTATTTCCTCGGGCGTACCGGCCAGGAATATCATGTGGCGGAACTGGTCCGCATTAATGATGGCTCCCTCCCGGACATAGGGCTCCAGAATTTTCGCCATTTCCGAGGCGGCAATATACTGCAGGGGGACGGCCCGCACTTCGAACCCCCTGGCCAGGTCGGCAGAACTCATGGCAGGATACAGATGCCCTTTTATCGCATCCGACACGGGCAGGATATGGTAGCGACCCTCGGCAAACACCATCGTCGCGCCGTTCCAGCGAAGCAGCAACTCCAGGATCGGCATTAATTCTTCACGGCTGACTGGCTTGGACGTAGAAAAAGTCACTTCACCACTCACACCCGGACCGATGACGAAGGTCTCCTGTAATACTTCTCCAAGAATCGTATGGACAACCGACTGAATTGACTCACCTTCGAAATTCAGAACAATTTCTCCATCGGCTACAACAGTTTGCCGTGAGCGGCTGGCGGCTTCCTCATTGATAAAAACACCGGTACCCTCGTAAATTTCAACATCAGTCACACCGGGCTGGACGTTCTCGACCGCCGTGATGATAGGGCCCGTTTCAGCCGGCGGAGGAGTCGCCGTCTTGATGGTCTTACCGGTACTGACCGGTGTCATAGGGGGACGTGAAGTGGTCGAACAACTGGCGGAGATCACGACGACTGAAATCGTCAGCAGGAAACGCCTGAAAAGTAATGACCTGCAACGGCCAGTGGGTCGCGTAACAGACATGTGTGTCGAATTGGTGCCCATTTTATTTTTTCTTCCTGTTTCCGTCTTTATCGGTATTGTTGCGATCGGGCCTGTTGATCATTGACTGAATCGCGCTGCGGTAATCTGCCTCGGGCTCCTCGTCGTCGGCCTTTGCTTCAGCCGCTCTCCTCAGCTCTTCCCGGCGCTGCGCGATCCGCTGCCTGATCTCCTCCGCCCGAGACAGAGGCGCATCAGAGTTTTCAGCAGTCTGCGCAGCAGGCTCATCCGGCTCTTTTTGTTCAGGAACAGCCATCTTTGGCGGTTCTGCGATCCTCATGTCATGAACCTCCAGCTTGAGATTCAACGACTCCCCGCTCGCAGAGGACAATGTAACCTCGCGCGCCTTGATCTGGCTAACCTGCCAGGTCCCGAAATCACCCTCCAGCGGCTGGCCTTCAAACGCCACAAGGGACTCGTTGAGGTCAGCGCTTTTCAGCGTCGCCATCCGCATCGTCGGGGTTATGATCACTCCGGATAGCTGAACATCGGGAGCATCCACTTCTTCCTCAACGTCTTCCTCGTCCTCGTCCAGTTCCTGTTCGAGGACCGGCAGGCGGCTCTCGTTGAATACGGGGCGTTCGCTTATGACCGCGTAGGTCTGCAGGGGTTCATTGTCCTCAAGCGCCGGAATATCCAATTGCGGCACGGATCCGTCGGCCGTTGAACCCGGATTTCCTGCCCGCGGCGGCAAGGACCAGACCACTCCGATCACTAGAGAAATGACCACCAACACCGCGATCATCGACGCCAGGCCGATGGCAACCGGGTTTCCTTCGAACCTCTTGATCATGATTCGCCACCCCTACCCAGGTACCCGGACATATTGAACCGGATGTCCAGTGCTGCGGGCTGATTGGTGGCGTCGCGATTGGCCCGGCGACGCGCCCTCGGCTTGATCAGGGTAATTTCGTCAGCGATGACCATGGGGACACTGGTTTCCAGCGAGTACATAATCTTTCTGAAATCTTCGATTCCACAACGCATACGCACGTTGACCGTTACTTTCTGAAAGCGCTCCTGAACCCTCGGGCGGACCGGCTGCCGGCTGACAATCTGACAGGTGTCTTCAGCCTGCGTATTAATCATCTGACCGAGGCGTTCGGACATTTCGGCGGCCGCCTCGTTGAAATCCTCTCCTTCGAGGAACAGGCTCTGGTCCGGCCGGCGCTCTAGTAAATCCTGGAGCAGCGATTCGTACACCACTTTTTGCTGGGCCACGCGCTGATAACGACCCAATTGCTCAGACAACTCGGAAATTTCATTGCCATAATCAATTTGCCGGATGATGAACCAGTGAAAACACAGCATGTAAACAACAATAACTGTGATCACGAACAGCAGGATGGCAGCAAGGCGATTGTTTCCTGGTTCAGCAACTAGCGCCATCAGTCCGACCCGATTTTAACTACGTTGGCATTGACTTCGAAGATTTCCAGCCCGGAACGCGCATCCAGGCGAGTCGATCCGCGAAAAGCCGCCTCATCCAGCAGCGGCGATTCATTGACCATTTCAATCAATTGCTGGGCATTCTGTGACTTGCCCTGCATTTGCACGGACGTTTTGCTGATCACCAACCGGTCCAGGTAGGTGTCATCCGGCAAAATCCTGGTGATATCGGCCAGCACGGCAATGGATAACGGCGTCTCGGCGCGCTTCTTGGCCAGGAACCCGGCAGCTTCACTGTTATCTTCGATTTGTTCCTTGATCCGGGTCACCGCCCGTGCCTCACCCTGCACGGCCAGGATAGCTTCCTCGAGTTCATGCACCTGATGCGACCGCAGCGACAACGACTGGGCCATGACCAGCGCCAGCAAAACCACGCATACGGCGCCCAGCGCCATGTTGAATCGCACCCTGCGATTGGTTACACGGCTTCTGCGGTCTGGCGGCAACAGGTTGAGCCCCAGCGTGTTGTCACCGTCAACAATATCGACACCCGTCAACTGAAAGCCCCGGCCGGAAACTGCCTGAATCAGCGCATCCACCTCCGAACGGGGCGCAACATAAAGCTCCAGTCTGATCTGACCGCTTTCGCCGCCACGATCCAGAATGTTCCAGTCATAATAAACGTCTGTGGCCCGAAACGGCGTTTGCCGGTCCATTTCGAAGGCCAGGACCTGGGCCAGGTTAGGTTCTGCTGCCGCCGGCAAGCGCACTTCCGTATTCAACACGGAATCAAGTTGCAACAACAGGAATCGGGGTGCTTCGATCAGTTCCTCTTCAACCAGCAGATCCTCTACCTGCTGCTGTTGCAACGATACGTCCTGGTCGCCGGACAGGGTCAGCAGTGGCTTCAACTTCCGGTTATTGTCGATACCCACTTCAACAAGGTCACCCTGGGTCGACAGAGTCACGCGGCGCAGGGCATATTGAATCCGCTGCTGCCACGCATCCGGCATGGCAAGCCTGAGCTCTTCAATCCACCAACGAAAGAATTGCCCGACGGGACTTACCTTGAGCCACCCGAGAACCAATACTATTTTTTCTTCGATAACTTGGAACATGGTGTTCTCAGTGATGAAATCCTTCTCGCCAGCGCAAAATCTTGAACGGACGACCATCCTGCGACGCACCGAGCCTGATGGTTGCTTCAATCTGGTCCCAGACCCCGTTTGGCAAGGTCGCTTTGGCGACCACACTATACGTCAGCCCCCTGCCACGCGCCATGGCGACCTGGCCATTGGGCAATGAGGGTCCGACCCCATCCGTTGCATCCTCAGATTGCCTTTCGGCAATGAAGTTCAATGCGTCCTCTTCGGTAACCCCCTCAATTGCCAACAGAGCCTCCTTTGGCGCGTAAGCTGGATCCGGCACTCCTTTCTCAGAGAATACCGTTATTCCCGGTTCGATGATTTTGAAAAGGTCAAAAGGCATGCCAAGAACCTGTAGCAGTTCCTCGATCATGATAAAGGGACGGTTACCCGGCCCGACCCCGAGACCGTAAGATTCATAAGCAGCCAGCTCTGCGCCGTTCGCCCGCTCTATTTCATCCGAATCGGCCCAGTCCAGTATCGCGGCGGCCAGGTAGGCGGCATTTTCCTCTGCCATGCCGTTACCGGACAGCAGCCTGAGCAGCGTTTCTTCATCAGCTGAATTGATATCGATCTTGCCACGTTCATCGGTGACCTGGAGCTCAACCAGGACATCTTCAAACAACAGGGAGTAAGTCCTCCCGTCGGGAACCCACCGGGTGCTCTCATCCGGGTCACGCAAAGCCAATACCGCCAGGTTGAGCCCTGCTTCAGCAGCCAGCCTGGCACGCGTTCCCGAAATAACGGTATGGGCTTCCAGCTGGTCCATGCGGGCCATCAGCGTGTAGGCCCCGGTCGAGATCGTGATCAGTAATAGCACCCACAAAACGATTAGCAGCGCGACACCCTTCTGGCGCAAAGGGGTCATGAAACCGCCGGGCGACGCGACCGGCATTACTGCTGCTTCCGTTTGTTGATCAGTTTGCGAATCGCCCCTTCATAGGACTGATCGATAGCGTCCGTGTCGACCAGTTCTTGCAGCGCCGATGCATCGATCCGGATTGCGGCGGTCAGGGGCGGCCACTTGATATAGACCTCTTCGGTGAACTCAATTTCCAGCGTAACGGCCAGTGGCAATATTTCCGGGGTATCCCAGCGGTTGAGCCATGGCGTAAGCTCACCGGTCTCATCCCGGCCCAGAAAAGCAAACTCGGCGGACTCGATATGGTCCATCAACAGGATCGGGTCACGCTCGAACAACAGGCTTTCCTCATATCCCTGCAGCAGGGCATGCGACAAAACCAGCTCAGAACCGTCTTTACCCTGCACGATTGCCAGTTCCTGCACCTGCGGCCCGCCAAAGCCAAGGTAGCCGGGCATCGGTGCAACAAACCGGATTTTATCCCTGTCGCCCATGAAAACGGTGCGTTGCTGCAATTGTTCATCGATGAAACCCAGCGGAATCATCTGGTTGATCTGCTTCCTCACAAACTGGTGCGCCATGCGAATCCGGCCGCTCTCTTCGAGCACGGCCTGGCCCTTGTCGGTCGCGCGAGTCGATGCTCTCAAACCACCATAAGCGAGTCCCAGCAACATTCCCATCAGGGTCAATGCCAGCAGTATTTCAACCAGTGTAAAGCCGCCGTTGCGTTTCATCATTGCAACCCGTCATTTGCCAGCACGGCGCGGACCGTACTGAATCGCCGGGTTTGCTCTCGCGGCGGCTTACCCCAGGATATTGACAGGTCAACCTGTAGCAGTACGATACCAGTCAACTGAGCCAGTTCGATGCTCCGCATATCAACGCCTGTTGGCATATATTCGAAAACCTCTAGTTCCCACTCATAGTCGCCGGCCTCCCCGTAACTGCTGAAACCACTTTGCAAGGGAATCTCCGTACCTATCTGGTCCATCACCGACTGGGCTGTCAGCGCCGCTTCCGAATAATGCCGCGCCCTGACCGTGTTGCGCATCGAACCCGACAGGATTTCCAGGATAGTGGCGAAACTGAGGGTGAATACGACGAATGCCAGCAGTAGCTCCAGCAGCGTGAACCCGCGTCCGGTTCGCCGTGATGGCATCGAGGAAGCATGTCTGATGTTCACGTCAATTCTCTATTTTTTCGACGGCTGCCTCGCCGGTCAGCCAGGCAACGTTGACCTTGTAGATCCTGCCGTTTGCTTCAAGCCTTACGTTGCCACCTGTTGAACCACCGTCCGGGTAGAACCTGATGCCACCCGCTGTTTCCGACGTCAATTCCGAGCGAGCCGTATTGAGCTCAATGCGCATACCCTCCGGAAGCTTCACCGCGTCGCGCTCCGGCGCCAGGTAACTCATAGCCTCGGTGTCGACCAGGAATACCTGCTGGGATTTGGTCAAAATGGCATGGGTCCGTGTGTACCGCAGGGACGCCGCGAGTTTCCGCGCCGCCGTTCTCATCTCGGCGCCGCTGATATTGCGTGAAATCGATGTGCCGACCAGCGCCAGCATCACTGCTGCGATCACCAGAACGACCATCAATTCGACCAGCGTGAAACCCTTTGCAGCTCCTGTATGCGGTCGCCCGGGCCGCCCTTTGTGATGGCCGATCAAATGGAACTATTCCCAGCTGTTGATATCTGCATTCTTGCCTTCACCACCGGGTTGGCCGTCTGCTCCGAGCGAATAAATATCGAAATCGCCATGCTCGCCAGGGTAGGTGTACACATACTCCCTGCCCCAGGGATCCTTGAGGCTGGAAGATTTGACATACGGACCGTTCCAGCCATCGACGTCACTGGATTCACCCACCAGGTCGGAAAGGCTGTCGGGTGTTGTGCCCGTATCCAGGTAAAAACTCTCCACGGCCATGGCCAGGCGGTTTATCTGGGAGCCGGCCGCTTTGACCTTCGCCCCTTCCGCCTTGCCAATGATGCCCGGCAGAACCAGCCCACCGATCAGGGCCAGAATCACCAGGACCAGCAATAATTCCACCAGCGTGAAACCGCGTGCAGTGTGCCTCTTCCGGGTAAAGCGCATGTCTTTCATTTTCATTTTGTAAGGTTCCTCCCGTCCAGCTATCGTGAGCTCAACCATCCATCAACCCACGAGGTCATTAATACTCAATATCGCGACCAACACCGACAGAACGATGGTGCCGATCAGGACTGCCAGCAGCAGCGTGACCACCGGTGTAAATATCGATAGCAGGCGGTCAATCGTATTTCTTACTTCCAGGTCATAGGTATCAGAGACTTTCATCAGCATGGCATCAAGCTTACCCGTCTCCTCGCCAACACTGATCATCTGCAACGCCAACCTGGGGAAGCGTCCGCTTTTTGACAGGTTGCGTGCCAGGCCGCCGCCGGTTTTGACCTCCCTGGCTGCATCACCGACGTCTTTTTGTAACACCGTATTGCTTAGGACATTGCGAGCAATGGAAAGTGCCCCAAGCAACGGCACACCGTTGGTTAACAGGGTTCCCAGCGTACGACTCAGGCGCGCAATTTCTATCTTGCCCACCAGGTCGCCAACCCAGCGCATCGCCAGCACCCGCTGGTCCCAGGCGAATCGTTTGTCTACATCTGCCAGCATTCGGCGGAACTGCACCACCACCAGGAAAGTCACCAGCACGATCGCCCACCAGAAATTCTGCAGAATGGACCCGGCGCCCAGCACCAGCTTGGTGATAAACGGTAAGTCGCCGCCCAGTTCCTCAAAAATCGGCGTAAATTGCGGAATCACGTAAACCAGCAACAGGATCAGGGAACCCGCGGCGAGCACCAGCAACAGGATCGGGTAAATCAACGCGGATACCACGCTGTCCTTCAATTCCCGGGAACGTTCCAGGTAATCGGTCAAGCGCAGCAAGGTGACGTCTAGGGTGCCACCTACTTCACCCGCCCGCACCATATTCACGAACAGCCGGTTGAACGCGCCATGCTGCTCTTCCAGGGCGTCGGAAAGGCTGCCACCCTCCCTGACCTTGTCGCGAATCTCGGTGACCGTCCGCTTGACACGATCGTTTTCAGACAATTCCTGTAACACCTGCAAAGAACGGTCCAGGGGCAGGCCGGCGACCAGCAGCGTGGACAATTGCTGCGTGAATTCCCCTACCTCCCGGGAATTCATGCCTCGCCGGCCCATCCGCAAAGCGGACAGCCCGAATACACCGGCGCCCGACTCCTTCGCATGCAGCGGGACATTCCCTGCTTCCTGAAGTTTCAGAATAACCATGTCCAGTGAAGCGGCTTCCATGGTTCCCTGTACCGTTTCACCGCTGGGTGCTACAGCCTTGTACTCGAACAGTGGCATCAGGCTTCCTGCGTCACTCTCAGGATTTCTTCAAGGGTGGTTACGCCCCTCTGGCATTTGAGCAATCCATCCTGGTACATGGTCCTCATCCCCTCGCTGACGGCCAGGTCCTGCAATTCACCGGAAGTAGCATGTTGCATGACCAGCCGGCGCACGGGATCAGTGATTTCGAGCAGTTCCAGGATGGATGTCCGGCCTCGAAATCCGGTCGGGTTTTCGGGACCCGGAACAGCGTGATAAAACTGGTAGCTCTGCCCCCCGCCCAGTGCTGGCAGTCCGAGTTCCTCGGCCAGCTCGGGCAGGACGTCATACGGTTCACGGGTGTCCGGGTCGAGGGTACGAACCAGGCGTTGCGCGAGGATCGCGTTGACGGTCGAAGTCAGCAGGTAGTCTTCCACGCCCATGTCGAGCATGCGGGTCACACCACCGGCGGCATCATTGGTATGGATGGTGGATAAAACAAGGTGTCCGGTCAGTGCTGACTGGATGGCGATTCTTGCGGTTTCCAGGTCACGCATCTCACCGATCATGATGACGTCCGGGTCCTGTCGCACGATGGACCTCAAAGCATGAGCGAAGTCCAACCCGATCGAGGCCTTGGCCTGGATCTGGTTGATGCCCTCCAACTGGTATTCGACCGGATCTTCGACCGTGATGATTTTTCTTTCCGGGGTATTGAGCGCACTGAGCGCCGTGTACAAAGTAGTGGTCTTACCGGAACCGGTTGGGCCGGTCACCAGGATGATGCCATGCGGCATCTCCAGTTGCTTCTTGAATCCGGACCGGATTTCATCATCAAACCCCAGTGAATCGAAGTCCAGCACGATGCTTTCGCGGTCGAGAATACGCATGACCACGCTTTCACCGTGCGAGGTCGGAACGGTTGAGACACGCAGATCGAGTTCCTTGCCCTGCACGCGGTGCATGATCCGGCCATCCTGCGGCAAGCGGCGTTCCGCAATATTCAGCTTGGCCATGATCTTGATGCGGCTGATCACCGCGGCGGTCGATTTGGCCGGGGGTGCTTCGACTTCCTGTAACACACCGTCGATCCGATAGCGCACCTTCAGCCGGTTTTCGAACGGCTCGATGTGAATGTCGGACGCACGGCTCTCCACCGCCCTTTGCATCACCAGGTTCACCAGGCGGATGACCGGTGCTTCCGATGCCAGGTCACGCAAGTGTTCGACATCTTCGAGTTCACCCTCATCCCCTTCCCCCAGGCTCTCGACAATCTGGCCCATTGCGCTGCGCCCGCCACCCAGCAGTTTTTCAATGCCGTTTTCGATTTCCGAGGCGATCCCGACCTGAGTAATGATGTTTTTACCACTGGCCATGGCCAGTGCCTTACGGGCAAAGGCATCGCGCGGATTGGCCATCACCACGGTCAAATCACCATTGGCCTCTGCGATGGGCAGGATCAGGTTCTGCTTCAGGTATCGAACTGAGACCCCGGGCAATTCAGGCACCTGCTCAGGCAGATCCGCTGTGCGAATCAGCGGTAATTCGAGCAACCCTGCCTCCGCTTCGGCTACGTCCCGCTCGGAAACCAGGCCGAGACGCACAAGCAGCGTGACCAGGTCGCCACCGTGCT
>JAOUCS010000069.1 GCA_029859645.1 Lysobacterales bacterium
ACATACCGTCTTTATACACAGGGCAGCCTGCCAGGTTTTCGACATCCAGGCCGATGCCCTCGTAACGCTGGTACAGGTCGGCGCCGTAGGTTTCCTGGTAGAACTTCGCGAGTTCATCGAACGAGCCGGCTACAAAATCCGAGTTTCCGTCCGGAAATTTGCCGTCTTCGAAATAGACGACATCACCCTTGTAATAAAAGGGCTCGATGTTGCCTTCGCGTTTCCACCGCCCACGTTCGCGGATTTCGTAGGCGATTTCGTTGGCGTAACGCCGGTCGGTGGTGTTCAGGTTGATGTTGTAGGCGATCAGGAATTCCCGGGCGCCGACCGCCGTGGCGCCGGATTTGGCGTTGAATTCCGCAGGGCCGAAATCCGGCTTCCACTGCGGATTGGCCAGCTTGTCCGCCAGGCCTTCGTACTCACCAGAACGAACGTCGGCCAGGTTCCGGCGTTCGGGGTTGCTGGCGGCATGCTCGTACAGGTAGACCGGGAGGCCCAGTTCCTCGCCGATGCGTTTTCCCACCTGGCGGGCGACTTCCGCACAGTCCGCCATGGTCGCGCCCGCCACGGGCACAAAGGGGCAGACATCGGTGGCGCCGAAGCGCGCATGCTCACCATGGTGCGTCGACATGTCGATCAGGTCCGCAGCTTTCTGCACGGCGCGAAACGCCGCTTCGGCGACCGGTTCCGGCTCACCGATAAAGGTCACCACGGTGCGGTTGGTGCTCTCGCCGGGGTCGACGTCCAGTAACTGCACGCCCTGGACACTTTCGATCACATCGGTGATCTGCCTGATGACCGCCAGGTCACGCCCTTCGGAGAAATTGGGGACGCATTCAATGACTTTTTTCATGGTTTTCCGTCTTTGGTTTTCTAACTCTTTGCAGGTTCCGCATCGAAATGCACATCCAGTTGCGGGAAAGCGATCGTGATGCCTTCTTCGGCCAGTTTTTCATAAATCCGGTGATGCAGGTCACTAGTCAGGGCCACGCGCTGGTCGACGTCAGCGGTGAAGAACCTGGCATAGAGGTTGAGTGAGCTGTCGCCGAACTCGCCGAACATGACGAACGGCTCCGGTTCCTCGAGGATCATCGGATGGGTCCTCAAGATTTCTTCCATCACGGCCGCAGCCCGTCTCGCGTCGCTGCCATAGGCAATCCCGACAGTGATGATTATCCTGATCTTGGGATCACTGAGGGTCCAGTTCAGCAGGCGCCCGGTAACGAATTCCTTGTTCGGCACCAGCAGTTCCTTGCCGTCGAAATCACGGATGGTGGTTGCACGGATCCTGATTTTAACTACCTCACCCGAACTTTCGCCCACCGTGACCAGGTCCCCCACGCGGATGGGTCTTTCGAACAGGATGATCAGACCGCTGATGAAGTTGGCGATGATTTCCTGCAGTCCGAAGCCGATACCGACACCGAGCGCAGCGACCAGCCACTGCAGGCGATCCCACCTCAGTCCGAGAATCGACAGGATCAAGATGGTGCCGGCGCCGACCACGAAATACTGGATCAGTTTCCCGGTGGCATAGCGTGACCCGGGCGTAACGCTGCTCCGGGTCAGGAGAATCAGGGACACCAGTTGGGGGAGAGTGCGTGCCGCGGCAAAGGTGATGACCAGGACCAGCAGGGCCATCGCCACCGATGCCAGGGTGATGCTGGTTATGATCGCTTCGCCCTGAGACATTTCACTGACCGTCCACAAGGTCACCCGCTGCATGGCTTCCAGACCGGAAAACAGGGGTAACCAGAGGTAGACGAATCCAACAACGCCTATCATGAACGTACCAGCTTTCAGCAACTGGGCAACCGAAGCGCTGAGCGAAACGATGTCGACTTCCTCGGTCTCCGGATCAGCAGACTCTTCTTCATTGGCAGCCCTCAGGGCTGCCACTTTCCTGCGGAAGCGCAACCTGCGGTTGACCACCAACAACCAGCGCTTCATCAGGTTGTAGAAAACGGCCAGCCCGACAGCCAGTGCGAGCGTATTGACCAGACCGTTATACAGGATATAACCGCTGTAAATAAAACCGGTGAGGCTCGTGACCACCAGGGCGATGCAAGCCAACACCGAAATTGTCAGAACCATCATGGTGTAGCGTGAAAACGGTTCATCGCTTAAACGGTTCCGCAGAAAATGCACGGCGATAATCGCCACCACGGTGATGATGGCGATGGCAAACACCAACCGCCCCAGGACCACGTCGACGGAATCGACCTCTACCCTGAAAAGATAGGCTGCCACCAACAACAAGGGCCAGGCCCAGATCAACAGGGTGGTTGCCAGATTCCTGATGTTGCTGCACCGGTAGTCGGGCCATCCAAAATGCACCCGGGCCAATCCGTCTTTTTCACAGGCGATTCGCAGGAAGATCAGCAGGAAAAGCAGTTTCGATGACCTCGCCATGCTGCCCGAGAGATAAGGCGCGTTGTCCCTGGTCGAGTCGCTGATGCCGTATGCCAGGACAGCCAGAAGCACCGGAAACAGCAGGCTGCGAAGTATTGTGATCAAAAGCTCGAACAGGGTAAGGCCGATATGGTCCTGTCGAACACGGCCGACCTTCGCATTCTGTTTCAGCAGGTACGGCTCGATCCGGTTTCTGAACAAATAGAGGGTCAGGATGATGATCAGCAATAGACCGCTGGAAGGCGCCAGGTTCAGGGTTCGCATATTCGACAGGCTCTGGACGAGGATTGCCCAATCCTGTTTGATGTCTTTCCAGAAGGATGCCGGTATGGGCGGGTGGCTGGGCACCCACAGAATCCGGCTTCCCAGGTAGCGGGAGTATTCTTCGAATGCAGTCTCCAGTTGCCGGGTTGTGCGGTCGATGCTGCCATGCGCATTGATCACCTTGGTCTCAACCGTGACCAGATCAGTCAGCAGAGTGCGCCTGGCCCGGGCCAACTCCCTGGCCGACTGCAGGGCGGCCTCATTGCTTCCGGCTTCCGGCTCGTCACTTTCTGAAAACCGGTTCATTGCGTAGTCGGTTGCATTCGATAGCCGCGCCAGCTCTTCTTCGAACTTTGCCCGCTGGATGACGTGGTCACCGATGTCGCCCACTTCCCCGAGCGCGATGTCCCTGGGGCGGAACTTGTCGATCTGGTGCCAGTGTGTCATCAGCAGGTGCCCCAGCGAGGAACTGTTATCAGACAGCGCGACGATTTGCTGCACCGTGTCGAATTGCTTGCCCAGGGACTCGTATACCTGCGTTACCCCGGTATCTTCTTCTTGCATGAATACCAGGGTGGCACTCAGTTGCTGGTTTTGTTCGCGAAGCTGTTCATTTTCAGCCAGCAATTGCTGAACCGTTAAATACCCGGGGGCTTCTGCGTCCAGCTCAATGATGGAGTCTTCGTCACTGTCCTGCGCGCGGCTGGCGAGTTCGGTTTCCAGCGCCTGGACCTGAAACTGCAGGCCGTCCAAGATCAGGCTCAGTTCATCACTTTCCACTTTGCGCCAGCTGTACCTGGCCGGTTGGCTGGCAAGGCGGGCTTCCAGCATCCTGCGTTCCGATACCAGCGCCCGGTGTTCCGCCAGGCTGAGCCACTGCGCGGCCTCGTAGTCGGAGGGGCTCAGGTCCGGTTGGATGGAGAAGTTAAGATCGGGCAACTCCGCCACCCGCTGGCTTATGGCTTCCAGCCGGGTCCGAAATTCCGGGGTGGCGTTCGTTTCAGTGGCGATTCGCCGGTCCAGGGTTTCCTTGGCCGAGGTGGCATCCCTGAGCTTTACCCTGAGTTCTGTCAGGATACCTTCGATCTTTTCCGTGTTGAGTTTTGACACGGAAGCAGGGTCGATATCGCTTTCCCGGTAAGGCACGTCGTCCATGCGATCGCGGATTTCCGCTTCCAGCTGCGGCGCGGTGGTCAGCGACTCGGTGAAGGATTGTTCAGCGGCAGCGTGGGCTTCTGACTCCCGGAGAAAATTAATCACTTCCAGGTAGCTGTCGAGCGTGGTTTTGCCGCCGTCGGGTGTGCCGCCTTCCGGTGCGCCGCTGTCGCGAAGTGTCTGGATTCTCGCCTCGACCAATTCAGGCTGCAGTCTGCCGGCTTCCTGGGCGTCTTGCGCGAAAACAGTACCGAGGCTGTGGACCAGGAACACGAGCAAAAAAATCAGTGGCGCTTTTTTCAAACTTTTGCTCCCTCCGGCAGGGCTTGGGCCTTTAAGGAGTTTACCCTAGGTTGCCGCCCGCCGAGAAGCTTGGCGCGGCATTGCATTACCCGGGTAAGGAGATGACAATAAGATGGCGTCAAAAGGAGAAGGGAGCGATGACATCCAGGATCCGAAAAATTGTTCGTCATGCATTCCTGATGGCTCTCTATGGAGCCCTGGGCGTCTTTATCACCCTGGTGACGGTGCTCGTCATCATGATGAATGACCGGCCCGACCTGAGCGTCTGGCACACCGCTGACCTCGATGAAGAATTTACCGTCGAGTCAGACGTTTCGACTTTTGCGCAATACTTGGAACTGGAAGACCGTCTGTTCAGGGAAATGGACGAAGAAGTTGCCGCCAAAATTGCCCCTGGCGAACGGGGACTGATCAACCGGTTCAACAAGGGCAGCCTGTCCGATCCGGAGCAGTGGGACCAGAACTGGAACCGCAGTTTCGAAATGCCGGCCGATCAGCCAAGAGCGGCCGTGCTGCTGTTACACGGGATGTCCGACTCTCCTTACAGCCTGCGCAACCTGGGTGAAGCACTGCACGCATCGGGAGCCTACGTGGTGGGCCTGCGAATCCCCGGGCACGGGACGGCGCCTTCCGGCCTGGTCAGGGTCACCTGGCAGGACATGGAGGCAGCTGTGTCCATTGCGATGACTCACGTGGCCGAAATTGCGGATGGCGGACCGGTGCACATCGTGGGTTACTCCAATGGCGGCGCCCTGGCAGTCAATTACGCACTTGAGGCGGCCAACGATTCGTCATTGCCCCAGGTAACGAGCCTGGCATTGCTGTCGCCGGAGATCGGAATTACCGGTGCCGCTGCGTTTGCGGTCTGGCAGGCTCGCCTGGGCGTGCTGCTGGGGCTGGACAAACTGGCCTGGAACAGTTTGCTGCCCGAGTACGATCCATACAAGTATGGCTCATTCGCTGTGAATGCCGGCGATGTGGCACACCGGTTAACCAATGAAATCCAGCGCAAGATCACCGTGCTGGAGAACAATGGAAACCTCGAGAACCTGTCGCCGATCCTCGCTTTTTCATCTATTGTCGATGCGACCGTCTCGGCACCCGTGCTGATCAAGGGGCTGTTCAACCGGATCCCGGAAAATGGACATGAACTGGTGCTATTCGACATCAACTCCGTGGCGGAAGTCGGGCCGATTCTGAGTTGGAGCCCGACTGAAATGTTCAATGCCCTGACGCAACATCCGGAAAGAACGTTTACGCTCAGCCTGGTCACCAACATTGACGCGGGTAGCCGCGAGGTCATGCTTTCCAGTATCGCGCCGGGAGCAGATGAATCGATGGACGAATATCTGCAACTAAGCTGGCCGCGTGACCTTTACTCGTTGACCCACGTGGCTCTGCCGTTCCCGCAAGATGACCCGTTGTACGGCGTTGATGGCGAAGAGAACGACGCAGTGATATACCTCGGCGACCTTGCGCTTCGAGGAGAAAGGGGCGTATTGCAGATACCTGCGTCTGAAATGCTGCGGCTGCGCTGGAATCCTTTCTATCCGTTCCTGGAGGAAAAAGTGCTGCGGTTTTTCGAACTGGAGTTGCCTGGTTCCGACTCCTAGTGTCAGGCAGAGCCTGCGTGGCTTCTGTGCCTGTACATCCAGCATTTCTGGACGACGGCGTAAATCATGGCGGTCGACATGCCGAACACAATGATGCCTATCATGCTCTCCAGACCGGATAGCAGCCGCCACTGTTCGTTCAAAGTGATGTCCCCATAACCCAGCGTGGTGATGGTAATGACGGAAAAATAAAAAGCGTCATGCAGGTTATCCAGCCCGGAGCGTCCGGGCAGCGTCAGGTACAGAACCGCCCATAGAAAAGCCTGGATCATATGGATTATCAGGAGAACGATGACGGTGCTGAGTATGGCTCGAAACAGGTTCGGTTCTGTATTCTGGCTGGCATGATATTCAAGACGCCGGGCGAGTAAATTCAACCAGATGACCATACCGGACACGTTGATTAAGATCGTCAACGCGATCATGCCGATTCCGATCGACAACAAAATGGCGGTGTGTCCTCCATCAAACATAAATCAAGCTCCGGTAACCATCAGAAACTGTATCGCGCTGAAAACTGCAATTGGGAGGCAGAGCCTTTGCTGTTGTTTTTGTTGGTGCGTTTACCCCACAAATACTCAATGCCCAGCTGAACGTTGGCGGTCGGATTGTAAATCAGGTTAGCCGAGGCACGAATGGTCCTGTGGTAATCAATGTCTTCCTGGAAATCATAGTTATCGATCTCGACCATGCCCAGCGTGAAATTGGACCTCAGTATCCCTGGCCAGTCCTGCATGAATTTGAAGCGCTTGGGCCAGATGTGCTGGTATGAAATGTAGGCGGCCAGCAAGGGCAGGGCATGTAATTTCCCCTGGTCGTCAAACACGGCATCCCCGCCTCCGATGGTCCCCAGGTCATTGATGTAGTGGCCAATACCTTTGCCGTACGTCAATTGCCAGACGAAATAGTCATCGCCTTCACCCCACCAGGTCACCGGCTGTCTGCCGCTGGTGGTTATGCCCCATCCCGTTGTCTTGTCTGTGGTCGTCAGTTCCTCCAATTCGGGATCAAGCACTGTTCCGGTTGCCTTGAGGTCACGAAGGATGAATCCCACGCGGTAATTCCAGCGCCCGAGCGGGCCCAGAGGCATCTTGATCAGCGAAGCAACCAGGTCGCTTCGTGACCGCTCGCTGGTTCCGTTAATGACATCGGTGCTGGGATCTTCCACCGCAAGCTTCAGCTTGAGTTCTTCTCCGAACTGGGGTGTCCAGCGGACCAGGGCATGCCGCTGGAGAATCTGGGCGTTCAGGCCTTCGACATCGACCTCTTCCGGCCTCGAATCGACATCCATGAAGGTCGACCACGTCTTGCCCGCCAGGAATGACCGGAATTGGCCAAACGCGTGTCTCAGGCGGAAGTTCTGGGTGTCGCCAGTGCCCCGAAAATCGCCTTCGACGAACGCCCGGATTTCCCCGAGGTTGGTTTGTTCGCGATATTCCAGGTTGATCCGGGTCTGGTCGGCTGATACCGATGTGCCTTTTTCAGCTCCGGGAACTGACTTCCCGTCGGGCGGGATGCTCCCCACGATGAAACGGTCATTGATGAGCAAGGGGTCCAGGCTGTCGACCAGGGACAGGTTAACGTATCCGCCGATTTTCATCGCGGCCGTAGTGCCTGGCAAGTACCAGGCGCCAGGGAAGTCCTTGTCATAGAAGGTGGTGGCCGGATCGTCCATGGCTTTTTGAAGCGCGGCGATCTCTTCTGATGTCGTTTTTGGCCCTTCTGCCTGTTGCTTGACCAGGGCTTCTTTCGCCTGCTCCTGTGCACTCTGGTCTTCTTCTCCCGATGCTGGCCCAGTGTCGGGTGCCGGTGTTGGTTGCTGTGCGACAGCGGCGGCAGGAGCGGGTTCAGGCTCAGGGACGGGGGCCTGTTGCGGGGCGGGTTGTGAAGGTGCCGGCGTACCGGGTTCAATGCCCTGGGCTGCCTGCAGTTGCCTGATCAGTTCGCGTTGCTCTTCGAGTTCTTTGCGTTGCTCTTCGAGTTGGGCTTGTTGCTGGCCCAGCAATTCTGCCATTTCCCTGAGTGTTTCCCGCAGATCCATGCCCTGTGCATGAAGGCACGGGGGATTCGCGATCAGCAGCAGGATTATTGGGATAACGGAGTTTTTGATGATCATAAGCCTGGATTATCCCGATTCTTTTTCTGGGCAGTGGCTCCGGAGTTATTGTGGCAATAATATCACCGTTGAGGCGGGTATTTCAGTAAAAAGGGGAGGCAAGCCTCCTCCGCGTGTGCCGCCTGGAGCGAGGCTGGCATCGGTGTCCAGAAGCTGGCGGGTAAGTGTGGCCGGCCAGAGTCCGCGACAGTTTCGCCGGAATGTTTGTGGAGCGAGTTAGAACCGCCAGGGAAACCCGGAATCAAACTCAATGAGCCGTGCCCTTTTTCTCTTCAGTCTTCGGGTGATTTCCCCACGTCCACCGCCTTGACCAGGTGTATTTTCACCCGCAGCGATTCGTCATCCATCTGTTCTTTTATCAGCGCTTCGAGGCCTTTCACGAATTCCGGCTCGTGAACACCGGTGGTGCTCAGGACGAGTATCACGTCAGAGGTTGAAAAGGGGGAGGAAGGCTGACCCGCGGTGATGAGTTCGTACCCCGGGTTGGCCGCGAGTCGCTCCTCTACTGCATCCATCACCGACTTGGCCAGCGGATAGCCCCTGGGTTGAGGCTTCGCCTGAACCAGGCTCTCCTGCATCGCTTTCTGCAAGGGAAAGCCGATGGCGATAATGGCGATGCCGAAAATGACGACTATGCGGAAGACCCAGAACTTCTGCCGCGCGCCGGCCTGCCTGGAGCTGATCCCAATAAGACGGAAGGTCAAGCCCGCAGCCAGGACGATGGCGAAGAAATTCGTCGCGAACAGCAGTGCAGCGCCCTGGGCATTGCCAAAGTCGCTGTACGCGATTGATATCCCCACTGAACAGAGCGGGGGAACGAGCGCCGTGGCGATGGCGACCCCGGCGATGGAGCCGACCAGGTTGGGCCGGGCCAGCGCATAGGAGGCGGCCGCGGCGGAAGCCACCGCGATAAACAGGTCCAGGATCGTGGGCTGCCCGCGCGCGTAGATTTGCGAGGTCAGTTCTTCGCCGGGCGTGAAGACTCCGATGAGGTAACTGAGCACAAGGGTGCAGACCAGGCCGACGGCCACGGTCTTGAGGGCCGTGTATCCAAGCTTCGAGTTTGCCTGGGCCAGGGCCAGGCCGCATCCGATCATCGGCGTCATCAGGGGGGCCAGCAGCATGGAGCCGATGACAACGGCGGCGGAGTCCTGCAGCAGGCCCAGCGAAGCGACCACCGTCGCCAGGCTGAGCATGGTGACAAAGTCGGAGCCGAGCTTGGAACCCTGCCGAAGCCCCTGTATCAACTCTGCGTAATCCGCCGGGCTGAGGCGCGTGCTCCAGACTGAAGCCTGCGAGCCGGCTTGCCAGCGCCGCAATGGCGGCTGGCGCTTGACGACGGCAACCGTGGGTTTCTCAGTGAGTTCGACAAAAGCCGCCAGGTGTTCGAAATTGGCGCCGAACATCACCAGGTCATTCTCGTTCATCGCCTGGGCCGCCTGTTCGGCATCTCCTGACTGGAAAACCAGGCTTTGCACATCGTCACGGTCATGGACGCCGGCGTCGCGCTTCAACTGTTCCAAATCCCGGCGACCGATTTCCGCACCCTCCAGGCCTGCTTCGAACTCTGGACGCGCCAGGGTGACGCTGGTCTGCAGTGAATCTGCCATCTGGTACGACAGGAAGACGCTGGAGATGTCGTTGGCGTTGTCGGTCGCCCCCACCATAACTTTCTGTGGCCTGGTCGACCGCGCAGAGCCACCAAAGAGGACCACCGTTGTAAAGGGAGACTGTTTCAGCAGGGGATTCGTTGCAAGGGTACCGCCTTTTTTCCCGCTGGGATCGCTTCCCGCAGCCACGATGAGATTGACTTCTTTTTCCCTTGCGGTATCGATGACGGCCCTGGTTTCGTCGGGGCCGTCAAGACCGATGATCTCGGGAACATTGCCCGGTTTGACACGATGGAAATAATCCTCAGCGGCATCGATCAGGCTCTGGCTGACGGGTCCGGAATCCTCGATGACTTCGCTGGATACGGCAGACTGCGTCCAGCACAGGACGATAAGCGACGTGTCGCGCGCCGTTGAGAAGCTAGAAGCCCAGGGGAGCACGATATCAATGTCTTTTCGATCGTCGATCAGCGCTAATACAGGCATGCCAGTCTCTATCTTAACGGGATCAATACAGCATAAGATAACAACTGGTCAAAAAAAAGGACGGGGATCGTTAATCATGATTCTGGAACGGCTTAATGTGCCCTGTCCCTTTTTGTGCCAGCCATTTTCTCGTTGATAGCGGCATTCGGTGTAGAATCGAGAAGTGTAGCCGTGTACATTTTTCTTGCGAGTGAGACCAAGTCCAAACAATGAGTCGACCACCAGAATTCCCTGATTTTTTTGTAGTTGGCGCACCTCGTTGCGGCACCACGGCCATTTGCCGTTACCTGTCGCGAAATCCGAAAATCTGTTTCTCACGCCCCAAGGAACCTCATTACTTTTCCCGGCTGGATCACGACCCGACCGCTCAGGAAATACAGCGCGATTACCTGGACAAGAATTTTGGTCATTACGGGGAGACCCACACAGCGGTGGGTGAGGGCTCTGTCTCCTACCTGTACCTGCCGGGGGTGATCGAGCGGATCAACAAGCTGAACCCCGGGGCGAAGTTCGTCGTGCAGATACGCAATCCACTGTCGATGCTGCCCTCCTATCACCAGCGTATGCGGTTTTTGCTGCAGGAGGACCAGGAGGACTTCAAGGCCGCCTGGAATCTGCAGGAGGCGCGCCACAACGGCAGCGATGTACCGAAGCGCTGCCTGGATTACCGGTTGTTGATGTACAGCCACGTGGCCCGTTACGGGGAGCAGGTCGAGCGGCTGTTCGACCTGGCAGGCAGGGATCGGGCCCATGTCATCGTGTTCGACGATTTCAAATCCGACGTGGGGGCGACGTACCGGAAGCTGCTAAAATTCCTGGGTGTGGAGGACGATGGCCAGACCGAGTTCGAACGCCGGTTCGAGAGCCAGATGTACCGCTGGGGCTGGCTGCAGAAGTTGCTGTACGTCCCCGCCACCAAAGGCGGCAAGGCAGTGGAAACGCTGCAGCAGAAATCGCGCAAGTACAACCCGGATGGCACCCGCAAACCCAGCCTGATCAAGCGCATGGCAAAGCTGAACAAGATACCCACGTCGCCGCCGCCGCTGACGCCGGAGATGGCGGAGGTGGTGTGTGAAACCCTGCGCCAGGACTTGGCGCACCTGTCCGGGCTGTTGGGGCGGGACCTAGGCTTCTGGTTTGACTCGTGAAGCCTGATTATGAAAAGGAGATGACTCGATGACTCACCCGTTTTCCAGACTGATTGCCTTGACTGTAACGACGCTGCTGTTGTCTGCCTGTGCGTCTTACGGGGTGATAGAAAACGATACGATCGGCACACCGGTTATTGAGTCGGAGTACTCGGTCCGCAACAGTGCAGGGGGCGACGACACCCCGGACCTCTCGCTGTTCCTGTCTTTTTCCGGCGGCGGCACCCGCGCGGCGGCAATGGCTTACGGCGTAATGCTGGAATTGCGCGACACAGCGGTTGAAATCAATGGCGAGCAATCCCGGATGCTTGACCAGGTGGACGTCATCAGCTCAGTCTCCGGTGGCAGCTTCACGTCTGCATACTACGGTCTCTACGGCGATGGTATGTTCGAAACCTTCGAGGACGTGTTTCTACGTTACGACATCGAGCAACACCTGGTAAGGCAGGTGTTGAACCCGTTCCACTGGTTCGGGCGGAAAGGGCGAACGGAACGGGCGATCGAATACTACGAAAAGCAGGTGTTCCACAACGCGACGTTTTCCGACATGAAGAATCCGGAGCGGCCGATGATTGTCATCAACGCATCTGACCTGGCCTACGGGGTGCGTTTCTCCTTTATCCAGGAGTACTTCGATTTACTCTGTTCAGATTTGAACTCCTACTCGGTCGCCCGGGCGGTCACGGCGTCTTCCGCCGTGCCGGTCGTGTTCAATCCGGTCGTACTCGAAAATTATTCGGACTGCAGCCACGTTGACCTTTCCTGGCTGGATGCACTTCGACGTCAAGCGGAAGAGGAGGAAGATCCGGAACTGCGTTTGCTTGCAACGGGCCTGGAGTCTTATGAAGACAAGGGCCAGAGGAAGTACATTCACTTTGTCGATGGTGGTATTACGGACAACATTGGTCTCCGGGCGTATTATGACGTCTTGACCTTGTCCGGCGGGGCGGAAGCGTTTATGGACAAGGTTAGGAAGACCCGGCCCAGCAAGGTCGCCATGATCGCCATCGATGCGTCCACTGCGCCTGTTTATGAAATGGACCAGACCACCAGGCAACCGTCGATCAAGGATTCCATCGGCGCCGTTTCGGGTGTTCAACTGCACCGCTACAACACGGCCACGCTCGAATTGATGCAAGTTTCCCTGGAAACATGGAGCGAAAAGTTATCCGTGGATGGCGATCCGATCACACCCTACTTCATAGAAATCAGTATCGAGGAAATCCAGCAGCCGGAAGCCCGCGAGTTTTTCAACAAGGTGCCGACCTCGTTTTCACTGACCGATGAACAGGTGGACCGCCTGATCAAAGCTGGCCGCGAACTGCTGCGCAATCACCCTAATTTTCAGCAATTGCTGGCGGATCTTGGCCAACCCTGACTAAAAGGGAAACGAAGCCGCCTTTCGCAACGAAGTTGCGGGAGCAGGGAAGCGAAACTCCTTAATCGAAATTCGGATACCCGGCCGGAACCCGCCAGAACTTGGCGCCCAGCGATTCCAGCGGCCGCTCCGGACTGCCTGGATCCGCGTCTTCCCTCAACAGGATGATCAGGTCGGAGCTGACGGTCGGGGCGTTGCGGAAGTAGCTGTGGCCAAAGCCATCCTTGCCGGTGATCGGGTTGTCGGATGTCGGAAAGAAATTGATAACGGCCAGATTCGCATTGCCGTTCTCCATCTGTGCCCGTGTTTCCGGTGTCATCTTGTCGATTTCGAGGTTGCCGATCCGGCCCGAGGGGCTGTCGAACAACTTGCGTGACCAGCCGATGGCGTTGTCCTCCGGCGAGGCGTAGACCGTAAAACGATCCGCACTCCAGGCAAGGTAGTCGCCGATGATACGCTGACCGGCGACCTGGGCATCCAGGTCAGGAGCGGCAAGCACGACGTTATGCAATTTGAGTTCCTTCTTGGGATCGTTGCCGACTGCGCGCACTTTTATGGTCAGTTCGCGCAGCGAATTGACAACCACGTCCGTTCCACGGCTATGGCCGATGACATTGAGTTTTTCGACTTCCGGGAAACTTGCAATGAACTCGATCAGCTGCCTCAGGTGATAAACCGTGAATTCACTGGATTCGCGGTCGTAAGTGTAACCAAAAATCCCGGGGTGGCCGGCCGGCCAGGTGTAAACGATCGGTACACCATACCTTCCAAGAAAGTGCCACAGTTCGGCCATAGTGAATGCCGCGTCGTCGAAAGAGTTATGGAAGCCATGCACAAAAATGAACACTTCCTTGCGGGGCGTCTTGTCGAGCCATTCAACGACGGCCTCGCGAAACTTTTCGGCAGATGCCTGCCGTCTGGCAAGGTATTCGGGATCTTCAACGATTTTCCCATCGACTTCGGTGTACGGAATGGGCGCGTTGGGGCCACGCACAATCTCGTTGATGGATATCCGGTGCATGGGAACTTCATTGCTGCGCTTGTTGGTCCTGCTCTCGTTCAGCAATTCTTCCCAGGACATATCGGCCCCCATGTTGATCACGGTGGTGCCAAATGCCAGTGACGGCGACCGGCCGTAGCCGTATTGCAGGTTGCCCTTGTCGTCCCGTTCGGGGACGCGGTCGGTTACGTAGAAAAGCGGGACCTCAGTGGTTTTCAAATCCTGGTGGAGGTCATCATAAATGCCCGGGCTTTTGTTCACCGCCTCATTAGGGGTGGGCATCATGACTCTTTGTCCGCTACAGGCGGTGAGGATCAGAACGCTCAAGAGAACTAAACTTGTCCGCAAGGTAATCGGGTAATTCATGTTGATCCTCCCTTTTTAATGTTATTCCTTATTGATATCTTACCGCAGCAGAAGCAGTTCTGCCCATCATGCGCATTGGAAAAAAAGGGCGCAAGCCAATGGGTTAAGATGGCGGGATGAGTGACCTACTCGTATCCGGCCTGACCATCATCCGCAACGGCGTGCGGCTGAACTATCCGTTCATCGAGGCGATCCGCTCGGCGCTATCCATTTGCGACGAGTACGTCGTGGTGGCTGGGGACAGCGACGACGAAACCGTGCACTACCTCGAGGCGCTGGACGACGACCGCATCCGGATCATCCACACGGAATGGTCGCCGCTGGTCAAACCCCGCAAATACTTGCTGGCCCAGCAAACCAACATCGGCCTCGGGTTCTGCCGCGGGCGCTGGTGCCTGTACCTGCAGGGCAACGAGGTGCTGCACGAGCAAGACCTGCCGCGGTTGCGGGAACTGATGGAAACCTACGCCGACAATGACGCCGTAGAGGCCATGCTGGTCGAGCGCCTGACCTTCTGGGGCGATTACCGGCATTACGTCGCGGTGTATCCGCGGCGGTTTAAATACACGCCGCGAATCATCCGCCCTAACATCGGCACCTATTCGATCCGGGACGCCATGAGCTTCGCAGTGTTCGACGATTTTTCTACGCGCGGGCGCTACCCGAACGCCATCGACACCGGTGTGGACCTTTACCGTTACGACTACGTGCACACGGTAGAACAGCAGGCGCGCAAGTTTGCCGACGCGGTGCACCGGGCCGGCACAGACGTGCGTGCAGATCCGGATTACTTCACCCGCTATTACCCCCGGCAGTTCATCGCGCCGTTTGGCGGGACGCACCCGGCGGTGATGGCGGAGCGGATCGCCGGCTGGCCGCAGGCGGAGGGGCTGGACCTGCAGGCCGGCCGAACTGCGTTGACATTCGGCGAGCGCAAGCGCCTGGCGGAGAGCTGGTTGTACAGCCGCTTCCGGCTGCCGAAACTGAGCCGCAACCGGTTTAAGCTGGTCGGGCAACTGCAGCCCAAGCAACGGCCCGCGCTCGGGTTTTTCGATGGTACACTCAAGCTCTGATCGACCAGGACAGCAGGCCGAACATGAACGCAGTCAATCCGCACGATTCGCTTCAGAAAAGAGGTGAAAACCTCTACCAGGTAACCACCCAGATCGGTTGTGGCATCAAGCGCTTCGAGAAGACCGGCCGGGCGCAGCTCGAGGCGCTGGTCCGCCATGGGCTGAATCCCTGGGACAAGTTGCTGGACATTGGCTGCGGCGCACTGTGCGGCGGCTACTGGATGATCAATTTCCTGCACCCCGGCTGCTATTTTGGAGTGGAGCCCAACACCTTTATGTTCGAGGAAGGGGTAAAGCACCTGGTGGAGCCCGGGTTGTTCGAAGAGAAGAAGCCGCAATTCCTGCACAACGACCAGTATGATTTCTCCGGGTTCGGCGTGAAGTTCGATTATTTCCATGCCCACTCGATCTGGACGCACGCACCGAAGAAGGACATCGAGAAGATGCTGGACGGTTTCGTCGAGCACACCAATCCGGGCGCGCGGTTCCTGACCTCGTTCAAATCTCCCCACCTGTTTCGCCCGGACTACAAGGGCGATGTCTGGATCGGGCGCTGCCATGAATCGGATGTCGCCGGGATCTGCCGGCACAGTTACAAGTGGATTCAGCAGGCTTGTGCTGCGCGCGGCCTGAGCGTTGAACTGCTCAAGGGGGAAAAAATACACAAGCAGAAGTGGATCATGGTTCGCCGCTGAGCCCAGATGATCTGCCGCGAATTCAACTGCCTTTATGTTCATGTGCCCAAAACCGGCGGGCAGAGCGTGGAACAGTTCTTCATCGACCGGCTGGGCCTCGACTGGGACAAGGACCGGGGTGGCATGCTGATCCGGAAGAACGAAAACAGGGACTGCGGCACCGAAAAGCTGGCTCACCTTTCCGCAGCTGAATACGTGGAGTGCGGTTACGTTAGCCGCGAAGAATTCTCCAGCTTTTTCACATTCAGCTTCGTGCGCAATCCCTGGTCCCGGATACTTTCGGAATACCGCTACCGCAACTATTTCCACCACCTGAGCTTCCGGGACTTCGTACTGAACAAAATGCCGAAACCCGGCTGGGATGATGAGTACCGCCATGTCATGCCGCAATACGACATGCTGCACGACAACGATGGAAACCTGCTGGTCGACTATATCGGGCGGTTTGAATCGCTGCAGGACGATTTTGACCGGATCTGTGAAAAGCTGGACATCCCAGTCTCCCGCTTACCCCACCGCAACAAATCCGACAAGAAATCCAGGGACCTGAAGCGCACGGTGCGCAACCTGCTGTTCATGAACGGCGAAAACCGCAAGCGCAGCATGGCCGATTTCTACGACGATGAAACCCGCGCCGCAGTTGCCGATTACTACCAAAAAGACATCGAAACGTTTGGCTACAGTTTTTGATTACTGTTGGAACGCCCTTGTTGTTTTTCATGGCCCGGCCTCCAAGTGAATTTTCCGGATATTACCAGCAAAACTGGAGAGACCCGGCATCTGGCCCTACAATGCAGGCATGGCAGGAGAGTTGAAAATCAAAGGGTCCGCGGATTTGTTTAAGCTCCTTCTTGCGGCGCCTATTTTATTGCTTCTCAGCGCCCCGCTTTTGGCACAGGATCTGGAGCCCCGGCGCTGGTCGCATCTGCCGAGCAAACTCAATGTTGTGGGTCTGGCAGCGGCCTGGACCAATGGTGAAATTTTATTTGATCCGGCGTTGAATATAGAGGACGCAACCTTCGATACCTACCTGGGCGCTGCGGCTTATGTGCGCACTTTTGAATTCCTGGGAAAATCAGCACGCGTTGATTTCACAGTCCCCTATGCTGCCGGTCGATGGGAGGGGTTGCTTAACGGTGAGCCCGCATCGGTTCGGCGGCGGGGTTTTGCTGATCCGTTTGTGCGCTTTTCGATCAACCTTTACGGTGCTCCACCGTTGAGCGGCAAGGAGTATGTGCAATACAAGCGTGAAAACCCCGTGACTACAACGGTAGGTGCAGGCTTGCAAATCAGGCCGCCGTTGGGGGACTACAACGATCAATGGCTGATTAACCTGGGAAATAATCGTTGGATGATCCGGCCTCAACTGGGTGTTCTTCATCAGCGCCACAAATGGCAGTTTGAGCTGACCGGGTCGGTGTTTATGTTCACGGACAATGACGAATTCTTTAATGACTCGAGCCGCGAGCAGAACGCTTTGTGGTTTATGCAGGGGCACGTTATCTATACGTTCAAGCCCGGTTGGTGGGCCAGTTTTAGCGGCGGTTATGGCTACGGCGGGCGAAACACGATAAGCGGCGTGAAGAAAGACGATGCCAGCAGGGCGCGTTACATAGCAGTAAGCATTGGTATGCCGATCTCTCCGAGGCAGAGCCTGAAGCTTACTTACTACACCAGCGATACTCACGTCGCGACCGGCACAAACACCGATGCCCTGATCGCGGCCTGGTCGATCAACTGGGGTGGTATATGACGGCCAGGCCCCCCCTGACTCCCGACGAATTGTTGGAACTCAGAAACCGTCTCGACGATATCGATACCGGTATCGTGGACCTGATTGCCGAGCGCCAGGCCGTGGTCACGGCCATCGGTGAACACAAGCTTAAAACCGGTGCACCGCTCAGGCACTTCGCACGCGAGCGGGAAGTGATCGACCGGGGCATGGCCCGGGCTGAATCGCACGGTCTGCCGGGTGCGGTTGCCAGGGATGTGCTGGAAACCCTGATCCATCACTCGCTTAGTAACCAGGAGACCTACAAGCTGGTGCAGTCCGATCATGGCGCTGGAAAATCCGCGCTGGTCATCGGTGGCCTGGGGCGCATGGGTGTGTGGATGTCTCGCTACCTGGACATGGTGGGGTACCACGTGGATGTGGCCGACCTGTCAGACGAAGAGACGCCATTTCACCGGGTCGCTGACTGGCAGAGCCGCGTGGACGAATACGACATGATCGTGGTGGCGGTTCCGCTGCGTCCCTCCAACGATATTCTCCTGAAACTGGCGGAATTGAAGCCGCAGGGACTGATTTTCGACATTGGCTCACTGAAAAGCCCGATGCGAACCGGGCTGCAGGCGCTAGCGGATGCGGGTTGCAGGGCGTGCTCGGTGCATCCGATGTTTGGCCCTGATGAGCTTGGCCTGTCCGGACGCCATATCCTGTTCGTGGACACGGGCGATCCCGAGGCCCT
>JAOUCS010000070.1 GCA_029859645.1 Lysobacterales bacterium
ATCCTGGACGTGGTCTACAACCACACGGGTGAGGGTGGTGAGCAGGGGCCAACGCTGAGTTTCCGGGGAATCGATAGCCAGGCATATTACAGTCACGAGCCGGATGACCCCGGTCGCTACATCAATGATTCAGGCTGTGGCAACACCGTAAACGCAAATCATCCCAGGGTTCAGGACCTTGTAGTAGACAGCCTGGTTTACTGGCATCGTGATATGGGTGTTGATGGTTTCCGATTTGACCTGGCCACCGTGCTGGGACGGATGGGGCAGGGTTTCAGCCGCAAACATCCGCTGCTCACCCGCATGAGCGTAGAACCCGAACTGTACCGGGCAAAATTGATCGCCGAACCCTGGGACCCGGGCCCCGGTGGCTATCAACTGGGCCAGTTTCCGATAGAGTGGGCAGAGTTGAATGATCGTTACCGGGATACGGTCCGGCGCTATTGGCGCGGTGATGAGGGCCAATCCAGTGAATTTGCCCGCCGCATCCATGGCTCGGCAGACCTGTTCGAACGCAGCGGCCGCGACCCGGTTGCGAGCATCAATTTCATCAGCAGTCATGATGGTTTTACCCTGCTCGACACGGTCAGTTATGAAAACCGCTACAACCAGGACAACCTGGAGAACAACCGGGATGGCCACGCGCATAATTTCAGCAGCAATCATGGTGCCGAAGGTGAAACCGCCGATGCAGCGATTAACGCGGTACGACGACAGCAGCGACTCAACCTGATGGCCACGCTGCTTTTTTCGCAGGGCACACCGATGATCCTGGCCGGGGACGAGTTCGGTAACGGCCAGGGCGGCAACAACAATGCGTACGCGCAGGACAATGAAACCGGTTGGCTGGACTGGAGCGGGCTCGAAGAAGACCCGGACTTTACCGAAAAAGTACGGCAGTTGATTCACCTGCGGCGCAAACTGCCGCTGCTGCGCCAGCCCCGTTACGTGCACGGCCGGATGCCCACGGACCAGGGTTTTTGTGACATCACCTGGCTGCATCCGGATGGCCGGCCGATGCATGAGAACGACTGGAGCAATGAAAAACAGGTCGCGCTGTTCTTTACCTGCCACGATGAGCAGCACGAGTATTCCCCGGTGAATCATGCCATTGCAATTCTCTACAATGCTGCGGCTGGAGAGACCGTTTTCCGACTGCCGGTTGGGCTGGTCAGCGAATGGAAGTTACGTTTTTTCAGCTGCGAGCAGGCAAATCTCGAGCACGGCACGGGGCAGTTGAGCCTGCCCGGGCGTTCGATGGCACTGGCAACCATGGGGCTGGAAGTCTGATCACCCTGGGGGTTCAGGCTGCCACCCGGTAGAAGCGTGCTGCATTGGACCAGAAGACCCGCTCAGCTGCCTGGCCTCCCAGTGCTTCACCCACCAGTTGGT
This sequence comes from Lysobacterales bacterium, assembly GCA_029859645.1. Lineage (GTDB taxonomy): Bacteria > Pseudomonadota > Gammaproteobacteria > Xanthomonadales > SZUA-36 > JAHEFT01. The sequence continues at coordinate 1,393 of JAOUCS010000070.1, forward strand.
AATCCCGGTCCGAGAAAGGGCGGTTGGCCCGTGTTGAAGGCAGGTCCGTGCCGAACATCAGGCTATCAGGGTTGGCGGCATACAGTGCTTTGAGGGCGTCACCGACGCTGAAATCAACGCGGCCGAAGCCGGTGGCCTTCACCCGGATTCCATGCTCGGCCAGTTTCAGCAGAATTTTGAAACCTGCTGCAGACAGGCCAAGGTGGTCGATACTCACTGCGGGTAATGCAATCAATACCGTCACAAGGTCTTCTAACTCTTGGGCGTCTGCGTAGAGTTCAGTATGCCAGCCCGCCAGTTCGTGAACCCGGCGCGCCATCGAGTCGAGGTAGGTGACTTGCTCTGATCCACCGCGTTTCAGATTGAAACGGATCGCTCGGACTCCGGTTTTGTCCAGCTCCAGAATGTCCGCATCGCTGACCGTTGCAGGAAGCTGGGTGACGCCGACAAATCCAGGACCCAGTCGTGACAGAGCATCGACCAGGTAATCCTGGTCGAAGGCCTGGAAGGACCCGGAAACGATGGCGCCTCCCCTGATGTCGTATTCCTTGGTCCGCTCCCGGTAATCATTGATGGTGTATCGGTCCGGCAGATAGCCCCGGTTCGGCACGAGCGAAAAACGCGGATCTATGATGTGAAAGTGCGCATCGAAAATCTGTTGATTTCTGAATCGCATGATTCACAGCCTAACCGGAATCCGGTTTTGGGCACATGACACAGGTAAGCTTCAGCCCATGCGGTCCTTGCCGCTAAACGCTCCGGGTAGCGAGTGCCGGCGGAATATTGGCGGCACGCCGGGCAGGCAGCAGCACTGCAAGCTGGCCCAGCAACCAAAGCGCTGCCATTCCAACAGGCAGGTACCACAAAGGTACACGCCCCACTTCGTATTGCGTGTCCAGGAACCAGTTCAGACCGACCGCACCCACCAGGCCCACTGCCAATCCGGCCGAGGTAATCAGCCAGTTCTCCACCATGAAATAGCGCACGATGTCGCCCCGGGTAGCGCCGAGTGCCCGGCGTGTGCCGATTTGCTTGCGGCGCTGGGTGACGCTGAACCAGGCCAGCCCGATAATTCCCAGGCCGGTCACACCGGTGAGAATGACAATAACGCCTGACAACAGTTTGACCATCGCGATATCGCGGGAATAAGTCCGGCTTTTCTGTTCCGGATAACTGCGCACGATTTCGACAATCCGGCTGCGGTTTTTCGAAAGATAGGCCTCGGCGGCCTGCATCACCTGGTCCAACTGGCCAGGCTCGGCTCTCACGACATACATCATCTGCCCGCCAAACAGGGAGATTTCGGGTGTCAGCGCCGTCCGGTTGACGTTTTCCGAGGTCGGCCAGGCATTCTGCATGTGGTCATAGATGCCGATAATTTGCATGGGTTGTTCGCCGTTGGGTTCGTCCCAGACGGTCTTGTTCACTGCGTCGCCATCCGGAAACAGGCTGTCGGCCAGCGCCTGGCTGACGATTAACACCTTCGGCAGCTCCATCGCCTCGAAACTGCGGGTGACCATTTCGTCGGGGGTGAAATTTCGACCGGCAACCAGTTCCAGGTCGAAGGCTTCCAGGCCGTGTTCGTCCACCATGAACTTGCCGAAATTGACGGATTCGTTGGATTGCATTTCCGGGTTGCTGTACAGGTCTTCGCCCCAGCCACTGCCGCTGATCGGCATTGATTGGGTCGGCGCGGCGGCCAGGACGCCCGGAATGGCTCGAATTGCCTCCAGGTCATCGCGATACAGCTGGCGCTGATCGACATTGGAATCGAACAGGTTGGTGATGAACATCGCGGTGTTCGATTCATCCAGGCCCGATGGACGCGCGATGTCTGCCGAGCGCTCGCTGATGATGAAGGCGGCGTTGGTAACGATCGCCAGGGTCAGGGCGATCTGCAGCGCAATCAGGATCACGCCCAGCTTGTTGCGCAGCAGGGATCGAAAAATAGGTCCGATGTCTTTCATGATATTTTCCTCACAGTGCTTTCAACAAGCCGGCGGGGGCCTGGCGAGAGACGCGCCATACCGGGTACAGACCGGCCAGGATGGCGGAGATTACGGCCAGGCACACGGCGGTCGCCAGCATCACCGGATCCAGGTGAACCAGGTGCTGGTAGCCGCGATACAGGTTTTCGATACCTTTAAGGCCCAGCCAGGCCAGGCCGATTCCGGCCACGCCACCGGCCACACCTATGGTGGCTACTTCGACGAGGTTCTGGATGAATACGGCCTGGCGGCTCGCACCCATCGCACGCCTGACCGCGACTTCTCCGCTTTTGCCGAGAAACTTGGCCATCAGCAGGCCGACGGTGTTGAGCACGCAGACCAGCAGGAACAGGAAACTGAGCCGAACCAGTACTCGATTGTCATTGGTGACCACTCGATTGACCACCAGCCACTCCCTGACGTTTGAGATGAAGGTGTTCAGCGGTCGCTGGAACCGTCCGATCTGTTTCTGGTCCCGGACATAGTTATCCAGGTAGTCCTTGTATGCCGCCGCCTGTTCGGGCGTTTCCAGTTCGGCCCAGAACTGCGTCCAGACACATTCAGACTTGAGGAAGGCCTCTATCACCGGGAGGCTGTCATCGAGAGGGGCCCAGCAGTTCGTGTTGCCGTTCGGGCCAAGCACCAGGTCGATGGCACGGGTGAACGGCAGGAATATCTGTTCGCTGTCGGAGAACCGGCGGCCGGCATCGACATGGTAAAAGCGCGGTGTGGGTTGCCAGTCGTCGATGACCCCGGTGATCTGGTAAAAACCATCGTTCAGCTGGATGCTTTTGCCGACGCTGTTTTCACCATTGAACAGGCGGTCATTCAGCTTGCGCCCGATTACGATCACGCTGGCATGATCGTCATCTGCGCGCTTATCCCAGGGTGATCCATATATGAACGGAACGTCGAACATGGAAAAGAACGTCTGGTAAGTGGCCCGGACGTTCTCGTTGAAGGGGGGGTCGTCGCCCTCAGGAACCACCACCATGTCCGAACCGTACATGTGAACTTGCCGAATCGCAGGCGTATCCGCATTCATCAGGTGTTGGCCGTCCTGGTAGGTCAGTTGCGGTTGAACGTCGCTGGCCGATTCGGTTGGATCGTCATTAGGGTCCCAGTTATCCAATTGCACGGCATAAAGCACATCGCTCTTGTGGGGGATCGGGTCGCCCGACATCAGGTAGTAAACGGTAAATGTCGTCATGAATGCGCCGATACCCAGGCCCAGGGCCAACACCATCAGGGCCGACAGCACCGGAGTCCGGCGAATACTGGTCAGGGCCAGCCGGATGTAGTAGCTAAACACGGGCTACCCCCCTTTCAGGCAGAGGCGTAACGTTGGGAGAGATCGCAGGTATCACATCGCTGGCCCGACCGTCCAGGATATGGATATTCCGGTCCGCGCGGTTGGCGAGGTCCGGATCATGGGTGACCATGACGATAGTCGTGCCCTCGGCATTTATGTCTTCAAGCAGTTTCATCACCGCGCCCGCCATTTCCGAGTCCAGGTTACCGGTGGGTTCGTCCGCCAGCAGGAATCGTGGCTTGCCTGCCAGCGCCCGGGCAATGGCAACCCGCTGCTGCTGGCCGCCGGATAACTGCGAAGGCAGGTAGTTCTGACGAGAACCAAGCCCTACCAGGTCCAGCATGTCGCCAACGGCCTTGCGCCGTTCGGCGCCCGACCAGCCGCGGTAGCGCAGCGGGACGTCCACGTTATCGGCCAGGTTCAGATCGGGAATCAGGTTGAAACTCTGGAAAATGAAGCCTACTTTCTCGTTCCTGATCCGGGAGCGCTTGCGGTCGTTGAGCTGGCTGACATCCACGCCATCCAACTCGTACAGCCCACTGGTGGAGGATTCAAGCAGGCCGGCAATGTTGAGAAAAGTGGTTTTTCCGGAACCGGAGGGCCCGGTCACGGCGACGAACTCACCCTCTTCCACGTGCAGGTCGAGTTCACGCAATGCGTGGGTTTCCACCAGTTCAGTCCGGTAAATCTTACTTATATTGCTCATTTTCAGCATGTGATGATTCCTCCAGTATCCAATGTGTCGTATCAATCGACGACTTGTATCGTGTCGTATTCCGTGAACTCGGCAATGCTCGAGATGATCACTTCCTCGCCTTCCGCCAGGCCGGATATCACCTCCACTTCAGCGGCGCTACGAGCGCCCAGTTGGATGTTTCGCCGCTCTGCCAGGCCATTCTCGGCCAGCACAAACGCCAGGCGTCCGCCGCCACCGTCGGCGAAGGCGCCGCGCTGTAATTTCAGTACGCTGAGTAATTCATCCATCATCACGCGGACCGTGACGCGCTGATTCTGGCGCAGGCCGGGCGGGGTCTGGTCGGTAAACCTGATGCGGCCAATGACTTCGTTGTTGACCACCTCGGGTGACAGCGAGACCAGCTCTCCCCGGAATCCCGTTCCGTTGTACTGAACTTCCCCGGCCAGGCCAATTCCGAGGTCATCCGCGTAAGCCTCGGGTATCCTGATTTCAACCTGGAAGGCGGTCAGGTCCACCACGGTAATCAAAGGCGTGTTCTGGGTGACGACCGCTTTCTGGGTTACTTCCACATTGCCGACAATGCCATTCACGGGAGAGCGGATGGCCAAATCGTCAACCCGGCGCTGTAATTCCTTGACCACCAGTTCCTGCCGGCTGACAGCAAGCTGGCGGGTGGTCGTTTCAAATTCCAGGCTTTCGCTCTCGAGCTGGGAATCCTGTACTGCATGGTTAAATTCAACCTTGGCGCGCGCCAGCTCATCTCGCGATCGCTCGTAGTCGATTTCTGATATGGCGTTGGTTTCAATCGACTTTTCGGCGCGGCGCATTTCCCGCTCCGCCGCGGTAAGCTTTACCCGAGCCAGGTCAATGGTTTGCTGGCTTGTTACCTGCGCCTTGCGCGCCTGTATCGTGTCCCGCTTCAGCTCAGCGGCCAGGCTGTCGAGGGTAGATTGCTCCTGCAGAAACTCTGACCGCACCTCGGGACTGTCGATCGTGGCGAGCACCTGGCCGATTGTAACCGTGTCGCCGGGCATCACTTCGAGAGTGACTGTGCCGGTGGCCGGGCTGTACAGAGTGGGGCTGACCGCAGCCACTACCCGGCCCTGCACATTGAGGTCACGAACAAGATCACCACGATTGACGATCGCGGTGCGGATACGGTCAGCGGAAACGCTTGCTTCGGCACTCATCCAGGTAGACAGTACAGAACCCAGTGCAAAAATAATCACAAGCCCCACAGCCGCGGCGATGGTCCATTTGAGCCAGCCCAGGCGGCTGTTTTTTTCCAGCAAAACGTCTTGCGCAGACGTGTCGCGAATTCCCTCATGCATGTTATTTTTCCGGATAGTTATAAAGGTTTGACGACACAGGGCGGAAAATGGTTACACCAAAAAGTTTCCATTGAACATTTCAGGAGAAAAACGGGGCGCATTTTCCGGGTGGATCGCAGATGGCGTAATCGTGTAAGGTCACCATCATGAACGGTCAGTCCCTGACACCCGATGATGCCAGTCCCCGGACCAGTGTGCTGGACCATGCCAGCGATTTCGTTGAACTGGTCTGCCGTGAGGCGCCGGAAGAATACCGGCGACTACTGACTGCAGGCAGGTTCCGGGCTGAACTGGCCCAGGTCAGTGTGTTCAATCACGGCAAGCTTTATGCCTATGCGGAGTTTTCGGTTTTTCGCCGGGAATTCCTGAGGCGGTTTCCCGATGCAGAAGCTGCTGCGTGCATCAATGCCTTCAGCAGCCTGCTCCTGAAAAACGATATTTCCATAACGAACCTGGTCGAGTTCATGGAAGGTCCCGATGACCGCAGGCAGTTACAACTCAACGCGCCTGCCTGAGGCTATGTTGCCGCCCGGGGATCATTCCTGCCGTACTGGTCATGGCTGGAAACCCAGTCCAATGATGAAATGGCGGCGGCCAGGGATATTTCACCGGCCAGTACCGTTCCCGCCACGATCTCGGCGAATTTCATGACCTTGCCCACCCCGTAGCACTCCATCGACGCCAGTGACTCACGTTGCGTTGGCAGTCCGGTGCCGCCGCCACAGGTCGCAACGATCAGGGAAGGCAGTGTGACCGAAATATACAGGTCGTTTTCCGGTGTCAGTTCTGAAAACAGTATGCCCATGGAAGATTCGGAGACATTCGCCACGTCCTGGCCGGTGGCGAGAAAGACAGCAGTGATGGCATTCGCAGCATGGCAGCCGTTGTTGTTGGCTCCGGACAGCATGGAGCCGATATTCGCTACCTTGCCATGGTAGTAGATGGACTCGGTATCGGCGTCCATGATTTCGAGCAGCACGTCGCGCTTTACAACGGCCTCGGCCACTACGCGTTTACCGCGAGAGCGCATCATGTTGATCATGGAAGCCTTCTTGTCGGTCGCGAAGTTCGATTCCAGGAAAAACCTCCGGATCTCCACTGCATCACAATTTTCCAGGATCCAGTTACAGGCGACGAAGGTGGCCTTACCCACCATGTTCATGCCGGCCGCGTCACCCGTCTGGAAGTTGAATCGCAGATAAGCAAACTTACTGGCCAGGTAATGATCGATGTATTTCAGCTTGATGAAGGGATCAGTGGCCTCGGCTACTGTCCTGATTTCTTCGGTGTTTGCGACAATCCAGTCGGCAAAATTTCGCGCTGAAATTGCGTCGTCAAAGATGAAGACAGGTGCACGCTGCATGCTGTCACCAATCACGGCGCACTTGACCCCACCGCTGCGGTGCAGAACTTTCATCCCCCGGTTATAGGACGCCACCAGGGTGCCCTCGGTGCAGGCCAGCGGGACGTAATACTCACCCTGTGCATGTTCACCATGCACCAGCAAAGGGCCGGCGAATCCAAGCGGCACCTGGGCTGCGCCGGTGAAATGCTCGATATTGCCCTGCGTCACGTGGGGATCGAAAGAATAACTGGAAATATGGGTCAGATCCGCTCCTGACTGTTGTTTGATAAAGTTCTGACGGGCCTGGATGATTGCATCGCCATAATCGTCCTCCGCATCCCTGGGGATGGCGCCTGGGGCGCGAGCGCTGGTTTTCATGGTGTCCAGCACTTCGAGGGTCAGCTTTCCGAACGGCTGGGCGTCGAAGACCATGCTGATTTCATGCTGACCTTCAGCCAGGGGTTCGATATCCAGGAAAAAGTGCACCAGCGTTCCAAGCGGAAAGTCTGCCGGCCCGTTTTCGTTCACTTCGCTCAGCGAGCGGAGTTCACCGGACTCCACTGCTATTGATAACTTCTCGATGGGTATGGCTTTGCCGTTGATCGACACCTGGGAAATACTTCCCATCTTTGCCGGACCGAGGCGGTTTTTAATGGAAAACCGGACCCGGCCGTTGTCGTTTCTCAGGCTGGTTCGGTTGTAGAGTTTGCTCAAAACGGACTTCGGGATGAACTGCATGGCTCTCTTCTCGCATTACCGGCATAGAAGAAAATCATGCCATACGCACCGTATGGTGGTATTGATCTGACGCAAGCCTGTGCGGCGCTTATGCCTCGGGCGCCATGACAAAAATCCAGATAAACACTCCGATGAAGGACAACACACCCAGGATCAGCGCCCCCATAAACGCGTTGTAAGCAATCTTGAGTAAGCCAAATTTCTTTTTCAGCACGGCACCAAGTCCATACAGCTGGTGGATCATGGTTTCATAGATGACGTCCCGGTCCAGCAGCAGGTCGACCATCCCGTCGGTGAAATCATCTTTGCTCAGGTTGGCGAAGTCCCCGAAAAACAGAAGATTTCCCTGGCTGTGCTTCAGATCTTCCAGCGTGATGGGTATGCTGCTGACGCGAGGCCTTGCCGCCATGATCGCATAGACGATGGATACCAGCGTACCCAGCAGGAAAACCGTGGAGGGAATCAGCAGCCACGGATTGGCATCCAGCTTGGGCGCCACCGAGGCAATGATGATCGAGATGATGATGCCGTTGATACTGATCATCATGTTGGCCTTGTTGTCGGCCAGGCTGGTCAGCTCCATTTGCACCCGGTAGGCGCTGCGGAACAGGGTTTCGACGCCCCTGGTGCTGCCGAGGCCCTTTTTCTTTTTTTTGTAAGCTTCTGCTGCCAGTTTCAGCTCGGCATCAGCGGCTTCTAGTTGTTCTTTCATGCGTCCATTCTATAGCGTTGCAAAAGATTTTTCCGGCGCGATGCATTATGTTGGTCCTGGAATGACAGGAGGAAACCATGGAATTTGCCGCACTGCTGATATTGCTTGCCCTTGCACAATTCACTTTTTTCTCAATACGGGTAGGTGCTTCGAGGTCGAAATTCGGAGTGGACGCCCCCAGCACCCGCGGTAACGAAACCTGGGAACGGCTGTATCGCGTCCAGCAAAACACCATGGAGCAGTTGGTCATTTTTGTCCCTTCAATGCTGGCCTTCAGCTTCTATCTGAGCGCCCGATGGGCGCTGGTTCCCGGATTGTTGTTCCTCGTTGGGCGTCAGCTCTATTCCTACGAATACATCAGCAATCCCGGCAGCAGGGCGCCCGGTATGGCCCTGACTCTGCTGGCCAACGCTGTATTATTGCTTGGCGGCCTGACCGGAATATTACTCAAACTTTTCTGAACCGGCAAACGGAGGTCATCATGGTGCCTGCTATTTCTTTGTGGTTGCCGATCCTGCTGTCTGCAGTGACGGTTTTCCTGGCGAGTTCGGTCATTCACATGGTCCTGACCTATCATCGAAGCGATTTCAAGGGGCTTCCATCCCAGGACCAGGTCATGGATGCCTTGCGTGCGTTCAACATTCCACCGGGCGAGTACGTGATGCCTCACTGTGAGAGCCCCAAGGCCATGGAAGAGCCGGAGTTCAAGGAACGCCTCGAAAAAGGGCCGGTTGCGTTTCTGACCGTGCTGAAAGGCAGTGGCTTTGGAATGGGGAAAAGCCTGGTGCTGTGGTTTCTGTACTGCCTGTTGATCGGCTTGTTCGCAGCCTACCTGGCGGGCCGGGCGCTCGGGCCGGGCGCGCATTACCTGTCCGTATTCCGGTTTGTTGGCGCTGCCGCGTTTGGGGGTTACGCCCTGGCTTTGCTGCAAAACTCGATCTGGTACAAGCGCGCCTGGGCGAGCACGCTGAAATCCATGATGGATGGGTTCATTTACGCCTTGTTGACCGCAGGCATCTTCGGCTGGCTCTGGCCGGTCTAAAGGTAGGGTGTAAACAGGGCTGAAGCGCTGTCCCTCAAGCGTGCGATTGTTTTTCGTTCCTTCAGCTCCATGGATGTAAACGGCCTGCAAGTGTCCAGTTTTTCGAGGAAATGTGCTGCGAGTTCCTCGTTCAGTTCCGGCTCGAACACTTCCACGCCCAACTCGAAATTGAGACGCAGGCTGCGCGGATCCAGGTTGCTCGATCCGACCAGAGAATAGTCATCGTCGATCATGATGCATTTACTGTGCGCGAATGGTGGTGGCTGCCGCAGTATTTTTACCCCGGCATCCAGTAATTCGGCCATGTTGTGTTGCAGCGCCCACTGCACCACCGGCCAGTTGTTTTTTTCCGGAATCATGACCCGGACATCCACACCTGCCAGGGCAGCCGCCTGCAAACAGCCCAGCATTTGCCTTTCAGGCAGAAAATAGGGGGTCATGATCCAGGCGCGCACACGGGCACTGGCAATGGCGCCCATGATAACCAGCATCATCGAATCAAGAGTGTCATCGGGTCCATCCGAAATGACACGGCAGCGTGCCTGCCCATCTGTTGGAACGGCTGCTTCCCATGCATCCAGCGGTTTTCCCCTGGAGTATTTCCAGTCATCGGCGAACAGTTCAACCAGCTTCCGGGTGACCGGGCCCTCAAACTTGAAGTGCAGGTCGCTGGCGCGGTGCGCGGATTCGCCGTGCACAAGCTGCCGGTCGCCAATATTCATGCCTCCTGCGAAAGCCATGCTGCGATCCGTGATCAGCATTTTCCGGTGAGTTCTCAGGTTGATGCTGAAGCTGGGCGGAAGCAACTTTAACGGCATGAAACGCCGGTGATTGATGTCGTGCTGCCTCAGTTCCCGGATGATCGTTGGCAGGCTGTAGCGAATCCCGACATCGTCGATCAGCACACGGACAGCGCAGCCGCGGTCGCGGGCGGCTACCAGTCTTTCGACAAACAGTCGGCCGGTGTCATCGTTGTCAAAAATGTAGCTGCAGAGCAGCACTTCCTTCTGTGCTTTTTCTATCGCGCTGAGCATCTCAGGAAATGCCTGCTCGCCGTTATAAAGCGTGCTGACACGATTTCCTTCGACCAGGCGGATGCCGGAGATATTGAATCCAGGCCGATTGCGTAAGACACCCGCGGGCAGTGGATCAATGATCGGATCTTTGGGCAGCTCCGATTGGGTATCCTGGCTGATCCGCTGGGCTTTCCGGCGCACCCGGTTGATACCAAACAGAGCGTACAGCAGAGCCCCGGCGATGGGGAAAACCCCGATCAGGCCAAGCCAGCCAAAAGCGGCCCGGGAGTCTCGCACATTCAGTAAGGCATGAGTCGCCGCCACCAGCGAGATGACCAGGTAAATGGAGAAAAAGGACAAAAGATAGTCGAACCACATAGGCACTAGCTTATATCATGGGCGAATGAAAAAGTGCGCATTCCTTACCCTCGATGAGCGTGGCGATTACGTGATCGATGACGAGCATGCCATCGGTCCGCTGGAACAGTTGGGATGGTGTGTTTCAACCTTGTCCTGGCGGCAAACCGAACTTCCCTGGAGCGCATTCGATGCGGTGATTGTCCGCTCGACCTGGGACTACTGGAACGATGTACCCGCCTTCCTTGAAACACTCAGGCGAATTGACACCGAGACCCAACTGGCGAATCCGCTGGATATTATTCAATGGAACCTGGAAAAGACTTACCTGGTGGACCTGGAAAGCAAGGGTATCGCAATTGTCCCGACAGTCTGGCCGGACTCTGTAAATGCCGGGTCATTTCGCGGATTCCGTTCCGAACTGGGTACGGATGAGTTGGTGATCAAACCGGTTGTAGGCGCCAACGGTGAAGATGCATTCCGTGTTTCGGCCGGTGACAGCACAGCACGCCTGGAACAGGTTTGCAGTCGCTTCCGCAAAAAGCGGGGCATGGTCCAGACATTTATGCCAGGCATTCTCGAGGAAGGTGAGTATTCCCTGTTTTTCTTTAACGGCGAATTCAGTCACGCCATTCTGAAAATTCCGAAGGGTTCTGAATTCCGTTCACAGGAAGAGCACGGGTCAGAAATTCATCCGGTAACGCCGAACAGCAGGCTGCTGCTGCGGGGAAAGCAAGCGCTCCATGCGCTGTCAGTCGTGCCGCTATACGCCCGTGTCGATTTCGTCCGCGATGAGCATGCGGACTATGCTGTCATGGAACTTGAGCTGATCGAACCCTCCATGTATCTGCGAACCGACCCCGGCGCAGCCAGCCGGTTTGCTGGTGCGATCGACGATCGGTTCGCCCTCAGTTCCCGCTGACGTGCGGCACGCTGTTACTGCGAGCCCACGCATTGATCGGTTCAATGTAATCTTCGCGAATAGCGTCCCGTTGTGAATCCAACGCCGCCCACTCCTTTTTCAGGTCCGCCAACCTCGACAGCGCGCCCTCGGTTACGGGTGCGCCCGTTAAGTCGATCACATCCAGCACAAATCGGATCTGGCCTGCCAGCATCGTTTCCCAGGCGTCTTCATCCTCCAGGGTTTCGTGCAATGGCTGGATGACCTGGTGATCCCAGGCATCGATGGCGGCCAGTGCGGTCTTTCCTGCTGACTGCAGATCGCTGTCGTCGGGATAGCTTTTCATCAGCGCGGTTATCTGGCTGCGCGCATTGCGCAGTTCACCCAGGCTGGTCAGGACATCGTCGAGCAGAACAGAAGCTTCATCCAGGCGCGCTGTCCATTGCTGGATTTCGACCGGGCTGGCGGTAACCCGGTGATCCATCTCCAGCGTGAAGCGGGCTTCCCGGGATTTGCCACCGGCAGAAAGCCGTGCCGTGTATATTCCGGGCGGTGCGCTGGTGCCTTTCAGACCTGCGAACAGGGTCATGTCCCTGACGCAATTGAAACCCTGTCTGCGGGTGTCCCAGTTCCATTTGTTCAGGCCGGCTTTTGCCGATGGGTACTCGGGTTCATAAGGTGACCTGGGGTCCATGTTGTGCAGCAGGCACCGTTCGAAATCACTTTCCTCGCTCGAATAGCTGCGAATGACCGCTCCGCCCTCGTCGAGTATATCCAGGGTGAGCGGACCCTCAAACCCTTCGGGCAGGTAATAGTAAAGGGGCACGCCTGCCGGCGGATTGGATGCTTCGAACTCCTCGGATGACCAGCCTCGGCCCCTCATGTCCACGGTTTTTTCCGGCGCAAACAGGTGCAGTTCCCCGTCTTCCAGCTTTATCGCGGCAGTCTGTACCATGAACAGGTCGTCAAGAGTCCAGAATCCCCGTCCCTGCGTGGCCGCAACCAGCGTGTCCTGGCGGATCGCCAGGTCGGTAATGGGAACGGGAGGCAGGTTCAGTTTCAGGGACTGCCAGGCGGCCCCGTTGTTGAACGATACGAACATCCCGGCTTCCGTGCCGGCGTACAGCTGGCCTTTGCGTTTCGGGTCTTCCCGAACGACGCGTACAAAAGTATCTTCCGGCAGCCCCTGGTCAATCCGCTGCCAACTCTGGCCATAATCGGACGTTATGTAGATATATGGCTTGAAATCGTTCAGTTTGTACCCGGTGACCGCGAGATAGGCGGTGCCCGGGTCATGCGGGCTGATCTCAATCGAGTTGATCATGGCTTCACCCTTGTGCGGGGGCGAAACATTGTTCCAACTGGCGCCATTGTCGCGACTGAGGTGTACCAGGCCATCGTCACTACCGGCCCAGATATAGCCGGGGTCATGCGGAGACTCGACCAGGTAAAACAGCGTGTTGTAGTATTCGGCACCGACGTTTTCGGGGGTTAGCGGCCCACCATTTCTTCCCTGTTTTTCAGGATCGTTGCGGGTCAGGTCAGGACTGATTTCACTCCAGGTGACGCCCCGGTCGGTGCTCCGCAGCACCAATTGCGTACCGTAATATACGACGGACGGATCATGCGGCGAGACCGCCACCGGTGCGTTCCAGTTGCTCCGGTATTTCAGGTCTTTGGAGTCTTTGCCATAGACCAGCTCGGGATAGGGGATGATGTAGCGCTCCAGCCCGGTTTTATGGTCATATTCCGTAAGTGTTCCGTTGATGGTGGTCGCATAAATCAAGCGCGGATCATTCGGGTCGAAAGCAATATGAGCGCTTTCTCCACCGCCGGCATCGAAGTAATCGGCGACGCCGATCCCGCCGTAAAGGCTGCGACTGGAGATGGCGACGGTGGTGTTGTCCTGCTGGCCACCGTAAATTCTGAACGGCACCTGGTTGTCGGTGGTGACGCGGTAAAACTGGGCCGTCGGCTGGTTCATGATGGACGACCAGGTTTCACCGCCGTCAAAGGTGATCGTGGCCCCGCCGTCGTTGCCGCTGATCATGTTCAGATTGTTGTCCGGATTAATCCAGTGATCGTGATGATCACCGTGTGGAGTCGTCATTTTTTCCCAGGTTTTTCCGCCGTCAATCGATTTCATCAATGGAACGTTCATGACATAAACCGTGTTGGCGTCAACCGGGTCTGCAGCGATATGGATGTAATACCAGGCGCGTGAATGCAGCACGCGATGGCCGTTGATCAACTTCCAGCTGTTACCGGCATCGTCACTGCGCCAAAGCCCGCCTTTTTCAGGCTCGGCTTCGATAATGGCGTAAACCCGGTCTGGCTTGCTGGCGGATACATCGATGCCGATTTTGCCTACCAGCCCGGGCAGCCCGCCTGCAAGTTTCTGCCAGCTGTCACCGCCGTCACTGGACTTGTAGATGCCCCCGCCTTCGCCCCCAGACTTGATGAACCAGGGATTGCGGCCGTGATGCCACATGGCGGCGTAAAGGATTCGCGGATTGGTGGGGTCCATCGCCAGGTCCGCCGCGCCGGTGTCCGGGTTAACCTTCAGAACATGTTCCCAGGTGGCCCCGCCGTCACTTGTGCGAAAAATCCCGCGTTCCTCGTTGGGCCCCCAGATCTGGCCCTGGACAGCCACGAAGGCTATGTCCGGATTGCCGGGGTTGATCTCGATCTTTGAAATCTGTCCGCTGTTCTCGAGCCCGATGTGTTGCCAGGACTTGCCGGCGTCCGTTGATTTCCAGACACCGTCTCCATGACTGGTGGTGACGCCACGGATGGGCGATTCGCCGGTACCGACGTAAATCACGTTATGGTCTGATTCGGAAACCGCCACGGCGCCGATGGTTCCTACCTTGAAATCACCGTCTGACAGGTTCTCCCAGCGGGTACCGGCACTCTCGGTTTTCCAGACACCACCGCCCGTGGCGCCCATGTAGTAAAGGTTGGGCTTGCCAGGGACGCCGGTAACGGTGGTGACACGGCCACCCCGGTAGGGTCCGATCATCCGCCATTCCAGCCCTTCAAGCTGGCTTTTTGCCGACCCCGGTTCGGCGCAGGCGGTCGCGGACAAGGCTGTGAAAACAAGAACTGAAAACAGGGAGGAAAAAAACGGACGGATAGAGCGGCGCATTTGTGCTACCTCGTTACTTTGGCAGGTGCTTTCAGGAGACTGCAGCAGAATACTGGAAATGACGGGTTATTGACAGGCTGGTTCGCCCTGAACGCGGTTGATCAGCTATAGTAAATATAGACAACAACCGGGTGGGAGAAGGCTATGAAAATGCTTATTTTCAGTGTCATGGGCCTGTTTCTGCTGTTACCAACGCCTGCTCGCGCTCAACAGGTGCAAGTCCAGATCAAAGAGTGCGAGGCTTGCCATGGGCCCGGTGGCGTTTCTTCCGACGATGACATCCCGAGCCTGGCCGGAATGGATGCTGGCGGGATCGTCAGCGCCATGGAGGAGTTCCATTACTATGAGCGTCATTGCACCACCACGACTTACCGGCACGGCGATCGCCCCAAAACGCCACTGAATATGTGCAACGTGGCCAATACGCTCAGTGATCGGGAACGGCGTGAGCTGGCCGAGTATTTCGCTGCTCAATGACCCTCTGCATCTTATCCCTGTTTGCCTGATCGGCTGGAGAAAATTGTGTGCCTGGTTCTATTCGCATGGCAATCCCATCCCCGTTATTCACTGGTGCTGGCTGCCAACCGTGACGAGTTTCACGAGCGCCCCACGGCAGACGCGGATTACTGGGATGATCATCCGGCCATCCTGGCCGGGCGTGACCTGCAGGCCGGCGGGACCTGGCTGGGTGTCAGCCGGGGTGGGCGTTTTGCGGCGCTTACCAATTACCGGGAACCGACTGAACCCCGGCCCACCACGATTCTTTCGCGCGGTCATCTCGTCACCGATTTCCTGGCGGGGTTTTCGGAACCGATCGCGCATGCCGGGAAAGTGCATGTTGCAGGACCGCAATACGAGGGGTTTAACCTGTTGCTCGGCAACCGCGACTCACTCGCCTACGTTTCTAACCGCGGTGCAAGAGCCATTGCGGTTGAGCCAGGTGTTCACGGGCTGAGCAACCATCTGCTGGACACGCGCTGGCCGAAAGTCGAGGCGGGTCGTCGCAGCCTCGAGGCTCTGCTGGAACGGGATGAAGTCGAAGCGGAAGCGCTGTTTGATCTGTTGTCAGACCGGGCGCTGACCCCCGGGGATATCCCGCAGGACATAGACCAGCACTTGGCGCCGGAGCGCATGATGAAACACTACTTCATCGTTTCCGATGTTTATGGCACCCGCTCTTCGACGGTATTACTGGCCGGGCGGGACGGCAGCCTGTTTTTCAGTGAACGGCAATACGATGCCGGCGGTCGCGCCATCGGCACACGCCGGTTTTTGATCTAGAGAGAATCGTAAGCCGGCGAGAAAGTATCACCGTCTTCAAGCCGGCCACTCTTCAAGCCGTTGTTGAACCAGCGCATTCTCTGTTCCGAAGTACCGTGCGTGAATGTGTGAGGCACCACCTTGCCCTGCATTCGGCCCTGGATGGCGTCATCGCCAATGGCATTGGCAGCGCGTATGGCCTCCTCGATATCGCCGCGGTCCAGGTATTGCTGGTTATTGCGTGCCCAGACGCCGGCGTAATAATCCGCTTGCAATTCCAGCCGGACAGAATATTCATTGTAGTCCGGTCGTCCCCGCATGGCCTGGACCTTGCTCGAAGTGCCCAGCAGGTTCTGCACGTGGTGACCCACCTCGTGCGCGATCACGTAGGCTTGCGCGAAATCTCCCGGCGCCTGGAAGGTATTTTCCAGCTCGTCATAAAAACTGAGGTCAATGTAGACTTTGCGGTCGCCGGGGCAATAGAAAGGGCCCATCTGCGCCGAACCCATGCCGCAGGCGGTGTTGATGCCCCCCGTGTAGATTTCCAGTTGCGGTTCGATGTAGCGTTCGCCGTGACGGCCAAACTCCGCAGTCCAGACGTCCTCGGTGTCGGCCAGGACGACCGTGACAAAATCGAATCGTTCCTGTTCCATGGCGCTGGGTTGGTATGGCACGGTCTGGCTCGTGCCTCCTCCCAGGAAGGTCACCGGATCGACCAGGCCGGCCATCCACAGCCCGCCGACCACGATGGCCAGGACCAGGATGCCTTTCATGCCGAATCTGCGCCCGACCAGGTTCAGCAGAACGCCTGCCCCCGCTGTGTTG
>JAOUCS010000178.1 GCA_029859645.1 Lysobacterales bacterium
CGAAATCATCACCAGCAGCTATCCGCGCGCCCACCAGCAAACAAAAAGCCAGCACCGGCAATCTCAAGCCCCCGTCGGCTTGCCGTGGCCAGGGGGTGTGCACTTTCCCGGATTTTGCAGTAATCTTCTTGCACCGAATTACAGACAGGAACCGAACATGGGATTTCTTGCAGGAAAACGCGCGCTGATCGTCGGGGTAGCCAGCAATCGCTCCATTGCCTGGGGCATCGCCGAGGCCATGCACGAGCAGGGTGCCGAACTGGCTTTTACTTACCAGACTGAAAAGCTCAGGAGCCGTGTTGAGAAAATTGCCACTGCGACCGGTTCCAATATCGTCATTCCGTGCGACGTCGCTGCAGACGAAGACATCAGGAATGTGTTTCAGCAGCTCGGGCAACACTGGGATGGCTTTGACATCCTGGTGCATTCGGTCGGCTTTGCGCCGAGGGAGCAGCTCGATGGCGATTACATCGACGCGGTGACCCGCGAAGGTTTCCAGATTGCACACGACATCAGCTCATACAGTTTCGCGGCGCTGGCCAAGGAAGCCCTGCCGATGATGAAAGGGCGTGACGGTGCCATGCTGACATTGACCTACGTAGGCTCAGAACGCGTTCTGAAAGGATATAACGTGATGGGGCTGGCCAAGGCCAGCCTGGAAGCCAACATGCGCTACATGGCCGCTAATCTCGGCCCACGCGGCATTCGTGTCAACGCGATTTCAGCCGGCCCGATTAAAACCCTGGCCGCAGCCGGTATCGCCGACTTCCGGAAAATGCTGCACCATGTCGAGGAGTGCGCTCCCATGCGGCGCACGATCACGCCCCGCGAAGTCGGAGACGTGGCTGCATTCCTGTGTTCTGACCTGGCTTCGGGCGTGACCGGTGAGATCACGTTCGTCGATTCCGGTTACAACATCCTGGGGATGACCGGACTTAACTGACCGTGCTGACCGGTTGACTACAACCGGTCTTCGAAAACCTCGATGACCGACTGATCGCGCAACATCTTCACGAACCCGAGAGTCTCAGTGTTGCCGCTGGTAATCGCTATGCGCCGCGAATAGTTTTGCTTGCGCATCATGTCCTCGCTGCTCAGCTCACCGTCGGTGACGTTACTGAGTTCAACAACGGCATAGCCATCGCTCAACTCGACGGTTGCCCGCACCGGGCCGGAATCGTCAGGACGCGCCATCAAAAAGACTTCGTCCCGCAACCGAGTATCAACCGTCGGGCTGCGCCGGTCCGTTTCTTCAGCCTCCACCAGTTCCAGGCCCTCGGCGCTGGCGAGCTCGGTAATTTCGGAGCCCTGGTTCAGACCGCCCAACAGGCGTTCAGCGGTGGCTGCCGCTTTCTCCATGGCCTGTTGCTGCCTGACGCTGGCCACGACCTGCTCGCGCACGTCCTCCAACGGCAACTGCGCCTGGGGTAGATGTTCTTTCAGCCGAACCAGCACGATGTGGTTGATGCCGAGATCGATCGGGTCGCTGACCACGCCCTGCCCCAGCACCAGGTCGGAGAAAGCCGCCTGCACGACCTCAGGGTTAGCGCCGACAGCACTGCTGTCACCCTGCCGACCGAAAGGACCCGCCTCGCGCACTTCCAGCCCCAGCTCATTGGCCGCAGCATCGAGCGTTGTGGGGTCTTCGTAAATGATATCGACCAGGCGATCAGCCTGCTCCAGGAAACGGCGTTCGTCCATTTCGGCAGTGTATTCTTCCAACAGGATTTCGCGAGCCTCGGTGAAAGTCATGCCTTCGGATGGCTTGATTTCGCGCAAGTAAATCACGTGCCAGCCAAAACCGGTTTGCACTGGATCGGAAATCGGGTTCTCCATGGTCAGCTCATAAAGGCTGTCTTCGAAAGCTGTCACCATGAAACCCGGCTCAACCCAGCCCAGGTCTCCACCCTCTTCGGCAGAGCCGATATCCTGCGAGCTTTCCCTGGCCAGTTCGGCAAAGTCTTCGCCGTCACGCGCTCTTCTTGCCAGTTCTTCTGCCTGCTGACGGGCAGTTTCAATATCCACTTCAGGTGCCGAAGATTCAACCTCCAGCAGAATGTGCGAGGCCA
The DNA here is from genome assembly GCA_029859645.1 of Lysobacterales bacterium. GTDB lineage: Bacteria > Pseudomonadota > Gammaproteobacteria > Xanthomonadales > SZUA-36 > JAHEFT01. Next base: position 2,070 of record JAOUCS010000178.1, read on the forward strand.
GTCGTGACTCCGGTGTAATGAAACGGGATTCCTGCTCTTCAAAGCGCGCCCTGAGCATTTCTTCGTCCGGCTCAACTGCCCCGCCCATGGTGGCCGCATCCAGTTCCAGGTATTCGATCACGACTTGCTCTGGCGACAGGTAATCACCCAGGTTGTTTTCATACCAGGCGACCACTGCTTCTTCGTCGACGGCTTCAACAGCCGTTTCAACAGCATCATCTGCTGCAACCTCTTCGGCAGACTCTTCAGCAACCTCTTCGGCAGACTCTTCGGCAGACTCTTCGGCAGGATCTTCCGCTTGCTCTTCCGGAAAGGCCGGAATCACGATGGCCCTGAACGACCGGGTCTGATCGATCAGGCGCGCATAGTCCCTGGCTTCCCAGTCGGTGGTGATAGCGCTGTTCTGAATGGTGCTCGGAAATTGCCCGAGGATGATGGACGCGCGCATATCGGCTTCGAACTGCTTCGGTGTCAGACCCTGCGCAGCCAGCCGTGCCTGGTAAACGTCGGCATTGAACTCGCCGTCCACGTTGAATCCTTCCAGTTCGCGAATGGTTTCGGCCAGGTACTGGTTATCGACGGCAAGGCCGGCATCAACAGCAACCTGGGCCAGCAATTCTTCGTTGATCATCTGGTCAAGATACTGGCGCCTGACGATGGCCTGGTCGAACGCAACCGGATCGAAAGCGGCGCCCAGTTGCGCCTGCATGCGCCGACGGTAGTTCTGGAATCCGGTATTGAACTCGCTGATGGTGATTTCCTGATCGTTGACCACCGCCACGGCATTGACCGCATCAGAGGTGAAATAGGAACTCACACCCACAAAAGCAAAAGGAATGATCAGGATCGCGAAAATAAAGATCGCGATGATGCCGGTTAAGCGTTCACGTATTGACTGAAGAACCATTTTTTCTGTATCCATAAAGAAAAAGGCGCCAAAAGGCGCCCTTTCCCGAAATAGTGGCGGAGTGGACGGGACTCGAACCCGCGACCCCCGGCGTGACAGGCCGGTATTCTAACCAACTGAACTACCACTCCGCAATTTCTGGTGGGTGCTGACGGGCTCGAACCGCCGACCCTCGCCTTGTAAGGGCGATGCTCTCCCAACTGAGCTAAGCACCCTTCAGAAGGCGCGCTAGTTTACAGCGTCTTTAAGGGCTTTACCAGCCTTGAATGCAGGATTTTTAGAAGCTGCAATTTTGATGGTTTCGCCCGTGCGGGGGTTACGGCCGGTGCGCGCGGCGCGGTCGCGAACTGAGAAGGTTCCAAAACCAACCAGGGAAACCGAATCACCGCCTTTCAGGGCAGAGGTTACGGTATCAACAACGGCGTCCAGGGCGCGACCGGCGTCGGCTTTTGACAGGCCTGCGGATTCAGCAATAGCGTCAACAAGATCAGATTTGTTCATTTAAGCACTCCAAATTAGATGAATTAAGCGATGTGTTCTTTCAGCATTTACAGGCCCCCGACATCCAGACCCTGTCGGCTTGTTATATGAGCTTCGAAAGTTTCTTGAACCTCCGGAAAGCCTTGTATGTCAAGGCCTGCGAACTGTTCGGCCATACTAATACCTCTATGCCCTTGGTGCAACACGTTTTCACGCGATTTCCCATATGTTTCTTCAACTGGTCACGCCAAGTGATTCATAGTGTGGGAAAACCCATTTTTTGTGGGTTTTCCCAGAGAAAGAAAGCGACACTCTCTAATGGGTAGTAACGACGTCCTCACCCTTGACCGGGTTGTCTTTCTTCGACTCGATCGCTGCCGGTAATGGCTTGGGAAGTTCGGTCAGGGCCAGTTCCAGCACCTCATCGACGGTCGACACCGGGTGGATTTCCAGTTTCTTGAGAATCACCTTGGGAATATCGACCAGGTCTTTTTCATTCTCTTCCGGAATGATCACGGTTTCGATGCCGCCCCGGTGCGCCGCCAACAGTTTCTCTTTCAGTCCGCCAATCGGCAAAACCTTGCCGCGCAGGGTAATCTCTCCGGTCATGGCCACATTGGCACGCACCGGAATGCGGCTGAGCGATGACACCAGCGCCGTGCACATGGCGATACCGGCCGATGGACCGTCCTTGGGCGTGGCGCCTTCAGGCACGTGCACGTGAGCATCGAACTTCTGATAGAAACCCGGCTCGATTCCGAGGTGTTCCGCCCGGCTGCGCACCACGGTCATGGCGGCCTGGATTGACTCTTTCATGACGTCGCCCAGGTGCCCCGTCAGGGTGAGGTTACCCTTGCCCGGAACCAGCGTGGCTTCAATTTTCAGCAGTTCGCCACCCACTTCCGTCCAGGCCAGCCCGGTGACCTGGCCGATTTCGTTGTTCTCTTCCACCACGCCATAGCGGAATCGCTTGACGCCCAGGAAGGCTTCCAGGTTGCGGGTGGAGACGGTGACTTTTTCCTTATCCTTGTTCAACGCCAGCTGTTTCACGGCCTTGCGGCAGATCTTGGCGATTTCCCGTTCAAGGTTGCGCACGCCCGACTCGCGGGTGTAATAGCGAATGATATCGGTCAGTACCGCGGAACTGACGGCAATTTCGTCCTCTTTCAACCCATGCTGCTCCATCTGCTTGGGCAGCAGGTAGCGCACGGCGATGTTCAGTTTTTCGTCCTCGGTGTAGCCGGGGATGCGGATTACCTCGAGGCGGTCCAGCAGTGCCGGCGGAATGTTCAGCGAGTTGGCAGTGGCCACGAACATCACCTCGGACAGGTCGAAGTCCACTTCCAGGTAGTGGTCGTTGAACGTGTGGTTTTGCTCGGGATCCAGCACTTCCAGCAGCGCTGAAGAAGGATCGCCGCGGAAATCCATCGACATTTTGTCCAGTTCATCCAGCATGAACAGCGGGTTCCGGGCGCCCACCTTGGCCATATTTTGCAGCACTCGGCCCGGCATGGAACCGATGTAAGTTCGCCGGTGGCCGCGGATCTCGGCCTCGTCACGCACACCGCCCAGCGACATGCGGACGAATTTACGACCCGTGGCCCGGGCGATAGAACGCCCCAGGCTGGTCTTGCCGACACCCGGTGGTCCCACCAGGCACAGGATCGGCCCCTTCATCTGCCGGACGCGCTGTTGCACGGCCAGGTACTCGAGAATGCGTTCCTTGACCTTATCCAGACCGTAATGATCCGCTTCGAGGATCTCCTCGGCCTTGTCCAGCTGTTTGCGAATGCGGCTGCGCTTTTTCCACGGTACATTGAGCATCCAGTCGATATAGTTGCGCACCACCGTGGCTTCGGCCGACATCGGTGACATCATGCGCAGCTTGTTCAGCTCCGAGGTGGCCTTTTCGCTGGCTTCCTTCGGCATACCGCTCTCTTCGATCCGGTTCGCCAGGTCTTCCATGTCGTTGGGCGCGTCGTCCATCTCGCCCAGTTCCTTCTGGATCGCCTTCATCTGTTCGTTCAGGTAATACTCGCGCTGGCTTTTCTCCATCTGGGTCTTGACCCGCCCGCGGATGCGCTTTTCCA
>JAOUCS010000015.1 GCA_029859645.1 Lysobacterales bacterium
TGGAATTTCGCTCGTGTTGATCACCGGCCTGTGCTGGGCTGGCACGGCCGGAGCCGAAGATACAGGAGTTCGCCAGGACGAAAGTGCCATCGAGGTGCTCAAGAGCATGAGCGCCTTCAACGGGTCGCTGGACCGTTTCACCATCAGCAGTGTCAGCATGACCGATGCCAGGTTGGGCGCCGGATTGATCGTGACCAACGTTGCCGAGGTCGAAATGAATATCGACCGCCCCGGGTCTGCGTTTATCAGTGTTTTCGACGGGGTCAACTCCAAGAAACTGTTTTTCCACGATGGCAAGTTCACGGTTTACAACTCTGAAAAAAGTTACTACGCACAAACCGAGATACCGAAGGACCTTGATGCGGCGATGAAATTTACCGTGGAAGATCTGGAAATTGACGCTCCGTTGTTGGACCTGATGTATCGAGACGCGGCAGAGTATTTAATTACCTCTCAGGACACTATCCTCTACCTGACCGACAAGGCCCGTGTTGCCGGTGTCGATTGTCACCACCTGGCCATTCGCGGTCCTGATTCCGACGTCCAGCTGTGGGTGCAGGAAGGTGACCGGCCGCTGCTTCGTAAAATCATCATCACATCGAAGTGGGAGGGTGGTTCGCCCCGTTTCGTGGCCAATCTGCAATGGGATACGGACCCTGAATTCGATGATGGGGTTTTTAAGTTTAAAGCGCCGGAAGGGTCCACCAACATTGGGTTCCACCACTCGAAAGGACAGGGGGAGTAATATGAAACGCAGAGACTTGCTCCGTTCCCTGGCCACCGTGGCTGTTGGCGCAGCTGCCATTCCTTTGAGTAACCTGGTCGAGGCCCGTGTCGGCCGGCCGGCAACCCCCGGCAGCGTCGCCGGTGTCCGCCGCAGGACCCGCCGGCGCACGCGCAGACGGGTGTATCGGCACATGACCCTTTATTCATTGCCTTATGGCTGTGCGACCACGCGTGTGAGGGGTGGAGTCTCCTATTACTACTGCGGCGGCATCTGGTACCAGCCGACTTACCAGGGCTCAACGGTCGTTTACGTGGTTACTGACATCGAATCCGGCGCCAATACCAACTTGGAGTTCTACGAGTAGGTAAGCGGCATGATTTCGCTGATGAGCAGGTTTTGGTTGCTGGCGCTTGGTGCGTGCCTGTTTTCGCCCACGGCAGTAGCTGTCGAAGGCGAGCCGGAAATTCGGCTCGTGCTGCAAATCACAGTGGACGGTTTACGCCCGGACCTGATTTCCCGCGGTGCCGGGCACTTTGAAGAGGGTGGGTTCAAGTACCTGTTAGATAATGGCGCCGTGTTCGCCAATGCGCATTACCAGCATGCCAATACCGAGACCATCGTGGGGCACGCCACGCTGGCTACCGGCGCACACCCTTCCGTGCACGGCATGACCGGGAATGTCTGGTACGATGCCGAGGCGGACGAGCTTTCCTATAACATCGAAGATCCGGACAGTCCTCTGCTCCCCGTTCGTGAAGATCAGCAGAGCGGCGACCAGGTTGACCCGGCCCAGAAGCTTTCACGCACCCAGGGCCGGTCGCCGGAATCCCTGCTGGCGGAAACCCTGGCCGACAAGTTACTGGCCTACACGGCCGGTAAATCCAGGGTGTTTGCGGTGTCCGGCAAGGACCGCAGTGCGGTTGCGATGGCCGGCAAAGGCGGCAAGGCGTTCTGGATGTCCACTGACAGTGGTGATCTTGTGACGTCCACCTGGTACTACGCTGGCTACCCCGACTGGGTGGCTCACTGGAATTCTGCTCGCAAGGCTTCCCGTTACGCGGGCACGGAATGGCGCTTGTTTAAGGACAAAGACAGTTACCTGCTGGCGTCGCGTGACGACCGGCCTTACGAAGCTGACCTGGGTGGATTTGGAAGAGTCTTCCCGCACCGCTTTGGTGACGCAGGTAACAAGTTGCTTTACACACAGCTGGTCGCCAGCCCCGAAGGGGATGCACTGTTAGCTGATTTTGCCCGGGCCCTGATCACCAACGAACAACTGGGCCATGGCCCGGTGACGGACTTTCTTTCGGTCAGTTTTTCCGGCGTAGACGCGGTCAATCATTTCTTCGGGCCGGCCAGCCTCGAAAGCGAAGACATGGTTTTACGTCTTGATCGAACGCTTGCCGGCTTCCTGGCTTTTATCGACGAACAGATCGGCCTGGACAGGACATTGATCGTGCTGTCTGCCGATCATGGTATCGCTGAACTGCCCGAGTACATGGCGGAACGTGGGATGAAGACAGGAAGGCTGACGCCCGACGTTATCCTGGAGGCAGCAGACCGGATTTCCGAAGATCGATTCGGCATCAAGGGCCTGGTTAAATTCTACTATCGGCCGTATCTGTACCTGGATGGTGAGCGTATTGACCAGGCCAGCCTGGACTTCGATCATGTGCGTGACGTGCTGGCTGAAAGTCTCACGCTTGAGCCGGGCATCCACATCGCCGCCACCCGGCAGATGCTCGATAAGTGGCCGGACCGGAAACTTTTCGGCCAGATTCGAAACAATTTTCACCCGGCGAGGTCCGGAGATATCTACGTGGTCCAGGATCCCTACTGGTTTAATTTCGACGAGGGGCCGGTGACAGGGATGCATGGATCACCCTGGAATTACGATACCCATGTGCCGGTCATCTTCGCCGGCCCGGGGATCAGGGCCGGGACCATCTACCGAGCAGTGCAGCCAGCCGATGTCGCTCCGAGTATTGCCGCACTGCTGAAAATGTCTCCCCCCGCATCTGCACAGGGCGTGGTTTTGCCTGAACTGTTTGGCAGCCCTCAATCGCTTGACTGAATCTTCACGCCACACCACCAGGTTTCTGGTGCTTTTGCTGGCAACATTGGTTGCCTCGGGCGCAGAAGCGAGCAATCAGGATGTTTTGGAAGAAGTGGTCGTAACCGCTACCCGCATCCCTACTAAGCTGACGAATCTGCCGTTTGCCGTCGGCAGTGTTGGCAAAGAACAGGTTCAACGCGCCCGTCAGCAACTGGGGCTGGATGAGTCGCTGGTCGCCATTCCCGGACTGTTTTTCCAGAACCGTTACAACTTTGCACAGGATCTTCGGATCGCCATCCGGGGATTTGGCGCGCGTGCGAACTTCGGTATCCGTGGCATCAGGATTTTCGCCGATGACATTCCGTTGACTCTGCCGGATGGGCAGGGCAGCGTGGATGCAATCGACCTGGGTTCGGTACAGCAAATTGACGTGATACGGGGACCTTTCTCCGCGGTGTATGGCTCAGCTTCCGGCGGCGTCATCAATATCCGGACCGAGGATGGGCCGGAGACACCTTTCCTGTCCGGCCGGCTGAATTTCGGCGCCTATGATTACCGCCAGGGCCAGGTAAAAGCAGGTGGGCAGGCCGGAAAGCTCAACTGGCTGGCCAATTTCTCGGCAACGAAGCTGGATGGGTACCGCGATCATGCCGAGTACAAGAGTCGTCTTTTCAACAGTAAATTTCGCTACGATTTCAGCGAGCGTTCGCACCTGACCGTAGTGCTCAATGCCGTGGACTCGCCCCGCGCGAATGATCCGGGTGGCCTGAACGCGCGCGAAGTGGCCGAGGACCGCCGCCAGGCGGCGCCCCGCAACCTGCTGTACAACGCCGGCGAATCTCTGGATCAGCAATCGATCGGCCTGGCCTTCCGTTCAGATTTACGCGACAACCAGCAATTGATGCTGCGAAGCTATTTCGTCGACCGGGATTTCAGTAACCGTTTGCCCTTTGACGTGAACAGCAACGGGCAGGGCGGCAGCATCGACCTGGGCCGGCGTTTCTCCGGCGTGGGCGGCAGCTACGGTTGGACTTCCACGCTTGCGGGCCGGTCCAATCAGTTGATCGTGGGACTGGATTACGACGCGCAACGTGACCATCGCCGTCGCTATGCCAACAATCAGGGCCTCCAGGGAGACCTGACCACCAACCAGGACGAGGATGTCACGACCACCGGGGTCTATATCCAGGATGTCCTGGATGTGACCGATTCGGCCGCACTGACGTTGGGGGGGAGGTTCGATGACGTCGACTACGAAGTGACGGACCGGACCGGATCAGGGGGCGACGGGCGACGCAGTTTCAACGAGTTCAGCCCGATGGCCGGGATCAACTGGTCCGTGCGTGAAGCAATCAATGTTTATGGCAATGTATCGCGTTCATTCGATCCTCCCGCTACCACCGAGCTGGCTAACCCGGACGGGCCGACCGGATTCAACCAGGAACTGGAGTCGCAGACCGCGACCAACTATGAAATCGGAGTCAAAGGCTTGCTGACCGGAAGGATGCGCTATGAACTGGCGGCCTTCCACATCAAGGTTAAAGATGAGATTGTGCCCTTTGAGCTGGAAGGTTCCGGCCAGTCTTTTTTCCAGAATGCCGGCAAGTCCAGCCATGATGGAATCGAAGCGGCGCTGACCCTCGACCTGGCGCCCGGTTTGGTGGGGACCATGACGTACACCTGGTCGGATTTCAAATTTGATGAGTTTAGCGGTAGCAACGGCGAGATTTATGACGGCAATCGCATTCCCGGAGTGCCGCAGCACCTGTTCAATTTTGATCTGAACTGGTCGCATGCGTCTGGTTTTTTTGCGGCCTGGGATATGCTTTACGTGGGCCGCTTTTATGCTGACAATGCGAATACGGTGGAAACAGAGGACTACGTCGTTTCCAACCTGCGGTCCGGATTCCGGTGGGAATCTGCCCAGTGGGTGCTTGAACCTTTCATCGGCATCAACAATCTTCTCGACAAGAAGTACATAGCAAACGTGCGCCTGAATGCCTCGTTCGGCAGGTATTTCGAGCCGGCGCCAGAAAGGAATTTCTACGCGGGGCTTCTGCTCCGCTATGGTTTTTGAAGAGTAATGAAATGACAGAAAAAAACGGCAAAAACTGGTCCATGGCTGATATATCAGGCAAAAAAACGACTCACCGCGTGGCAATCGCGGGGGGTAGAATCTGTATCGGGCAAGAGGCGTTCCGCTTACTTGAGGCCGGTAAGATGCCCAAGGGTGACCCACTGGCCATGGCCGAAATTGCCGGTATCCAGGCGGCCAAGCAAACACCCGCGCTTATACCGCTGTGTCATCCCATTTCATTGAACCGCGTTCTCATTCATTCGATCCTGCGGCCGGATGACTTTTCCGTCGAAGTGTTCTGTGTTGCGGAAATCGCCGAGAAAACCGGCGTTGAGATGGAGGCGTTGACCGGCCTGTCCATCGCTCTGCTGACTATCTGGGATTTGAGCAAACCCGTTAACCCGGCGCTGGAAATCTCGAACAATCGCCTGGTGTACAAATCAGGGGGTAAAAGTGGTGTATGGATTCACCCGGACGGGTTACCCGATGAAGTAGTCGAGATTATCGCGGAACTCGAGCGCTGACCGCGCCATGTTCGTGCCCCGCTTCTGAGCAGCGCTGGCAGTTGACCCACTCTTCGTTGCCGTTGGCGTAATACTCTTTTTTCCAGATGGGCAGGCGTATCTTGGCCTGGTCAATGATGTAGCGGCAGGCATCAAAGGCCTCTCCGCGATGAGGCGAGGAAACTCCGACCACGACGGCGACATCCGACAGTTCCAGTAAACCGCTGCGGTGGATTGCGCAGGCATTGCTGACACCGAAGCGTTGCTTGGCTTCAGCGATGATTCTAGACCCTTCTTTCAACGCCAGTGGCTCATACACCTCGTACTCCAGGCGCAGGACCTGCCTGCCTTCATTGTGGTCGCGTACCCAGCCGTCGAATTGGACATAGGCGCCGCAGGAACGGTTGAGCAGGCGGCGACGGAAAGCCTCCAGGTCAATCATCTGACTGCTGATTTCGAACGCGTTCATCCGCCGGCGACCGGGGGAAAAAAAAGAACTTCGTCACCCTCAGACAGCATGCTGTCCCACTGGGCCATTTCATCATTGATGGCAACCATCGAGGACGAATAATTCTGCAACCCGGCATACCTGCGGGTACATTCCTCGAACAGACCGGCCGGCGAGGCAGCGGTCGTTTCGACGACCTCTGTTTCCACGCCCGTGATTTCACGGAACGCAGCGAAAAACCGGACACAGATCTTCATGGCTCAACCACCCAGCTTGTACATTTCGACCTTTTCGCGATCATGCCCCGGTTGACCCCGTTCCTCGCTGTAGCGGTCATTGCGTCGTACCCAGATTTCACTGACTTTTCGTGACAGTTCACCCGTATCCTCGCTATGACGGATCAGGGGCATCAGGTTGGTACCCTTGTTTGAAAACAGGCAGGTGTAGAAAATGCCATCGGCAGTGACCCGGGCACGGGTACAACCCCCGCAAAACGGTTGCGTGATGGAGCTGATGAAACCAATTTCACCCTGCCCATCAACGTATTCATAGCGTCTTGCTGTCTCTGCTGGATTACCCGAATTCACTCTGAGTATGGGCCACTTGTTGCCGATTTCTTCAATCCATTCAGAGTTTGGAACCACGTCGCTTTCGCTCCAGTGGTTGCTGTTGCCCACGTCCATGAACTCAATCAGGCGCACACGGTGAGGAGTGCCACGGAAATGGTCAAGCAGATCCAGAATGGTGTGGTCATTAACACCTTTCTGGACCACGGTATTAATTTTCAGCTGTCGAAATCCGGCTGCCTCTGCGGCAGAGATGCCTCCCAGAATCTCATCGAGCTTTGCTTTACCACCACTCATTTCGGCCAGTACTTTCGGGTCGAGCGTGTCCAGGCTGACCGTGATCCGGTTCAATCCAGCCGCTGCCAGGTCGTCAGCCAAACGCGGCAACATGACGCCGTTGGTGGTCAGTGCGATGTCTTCGAGCCCCGAAATCCCGGCCAGCTGTTCTACCAGGGCCGGCAATCCAGGCCGCAGCAGGGGCTCGCCACCGGTGAGGCGCAGTTTTCTCACACCCAGGCTCACGAAAGCCCTGACCAGGTCTTCGATTTCATGGTCCGTCAGCAGCTTTTCCAGCGGCAGGAACACGCCTCTGCCTTGCAGGGAATCCGCCGGCATGCAGTAAGTGCAACGGAAATTGCAGCGGTCGATCACTGAAACACGCAGTTCCTGCAGGGACCGTTGAAAAGCATCCTGCAGAGGAACGGTCTCGGTGAACTTGAGCGGCAGCCGCATATCCATCAGGGTTTAGGGCGGCTCAGGCTTGCTTGGTTTTCTGTTTTAACTGCGCCTTTTTGACTTCCTGGTGGTGCTCCAGCGTGCGGCGATACACGGCGATGACCTTATCAACTCCGCTGGATTCCAGCGCGCCATCGTTTCCCGCTGCAATATAAGTGGCATACACCCCTGAAGCCGTCATCAAAGCGCCTGAAACCAGGGTCGGGTCGATTTCCTCCAGCCTTAGTTCATTGGCCAGTTCGATGAATTTATTGGTGCAATACTGATGTTTTTCCTGATCGTTCACTTTCGTGCTCCAGCCGTGAGGTAAGGAACGCATATTGTATGCAGATTCGATGTGTTTTGCGCGCTTCATCGTTCAATGATGTAATTTATGTCCAGCCCGGTTTCACGCTGACCCGATGACGCCCGGATACCAAAGCCTCTGCCCAGATCGTAGCGCACCTTAAGCACGTTGCCGTCCTCGAAGACGCCGATGCCGTAGCTGATATAGAGCCTTGGCAGTACATACATACCGACATCCACTGCGCCTACGCCCTGTTCATAATTGAAGTCACTACCTGTCACCAGCAAGGTTTGAGCCCTTTCCCTGGTGGTCATGGGCACCGTGTAGGCTTCGACCACCGGGCGGTTGAGGGTACCGGCAACCATCAGTCCGGCTCTGCGGATTTGCGAATTACCAAAAATTTCGCGTTCCGCACGGATATTCAGGTGCGGATTGTCGGCGGGTGTGTCGGTAAAACTGACTCTGCCCCGGGTGATCCTGAGAAATTGCCCGAAGGCCTGGATATCGCCGGTACCATTGAATCTGCCGTTGGCGACCGGAATCAGCTGGTCCTGCCAATTGAACCGGGCTGACCCGGTTACGTCGATATGTGCGACATCGAGATCCACCAATACGTCCTCACCCAGCACCACCTCGAGGGTTCCCTGCAGCTTGATCGCGTTTTCTTTCAGGAAATCCTGCTCCACCACGGGCAGCTCCCCGGCCACGATCACCACATCAGCGCTTTGGCGGACACTGGCCTGGGGGAGGTAGCTGGGCGCCAGCCGGGTTGCCGGGATTTCCACGCGCCCATTGAGCGTCAGCGTCTTATTTTGCCAGGACAATTGCAGATCAGGATTTGCTATGACCTTCAGGTCGGGGACATCAATGACCGTCAGGTTTTGTCCCGTCAACTCGAAATCGATTACCGGGGAAAGAATATCTGCAAATAATATCTGCGTGCTGATCTCGCCGCTGCCATCGCCGGCAGTGAAGCTGCCATTAAGCATTATCTGGTCCAGTTTGCTGATTTCGCCAGTCAGGTTGATGTCCGAGAACGAGAACCCGGACGCCCTGTTACTGATGGCACCATTGGCGAGAGAAGCCCTGCCCTGGAACGACGGATCGGATATCGTGCCGTTAAGTGCCAGGTCCACGTCAAGCACGCCATCGATCGTATCGAAAGCCGGAAAGATCTTGCCCACCACACCGATATCGCTCAGATCGATCCGGGCTGTGCCCTGGATCGGACTCTCGGTCCCCCGGCGCAAGTCGTCAGCACTGAAATTGACGTCTATTGCGCCAGTCTGTGGGAAAGAAAGGTCAAGAACACCGCTCTGAAGTCGGCCGTTTGCCACTTCAAAGCCAAACAGTCCGGACCCGGTCTCCAGCTGAATATCGTCATCACCTTCCAGGGTAATCACACCTGGAGACATTTCGATCCGGGCATTGCCAGAACGATTGGCGCCAGGCGCCTGGCGCCAATTGAAGGTGCCGCTAAGCACCTGATTAAATCGGACATCGGTGTCCACGAACAGCTCGAGCACGCTCAGCGGTATCGCGGTCAGGTCGGTGGATAAGCTGATTTCATCTGGAGCCTGCCATGATGTCGCCGCGCAGAGCGTTGCTTTTCGCGTGCCGGTGAGGCAAAGATCCTGCAAGCTGAACCGATCGGGATTCATTTCCAGCGGTGCAGGCTGATCCAGCGATATGGAGAACTGTTCGCGGCTGAGATTGAAATTTGCCAATTGTCCCTTCCAGCCTGAATTCACGGGGTCTGACCAGTCGACGACTGAACCCTGGAGGGCAATACGGATGGTCCTGTTTTCAACGGCGGCCAGGATATCGATTCTTTCCAGCGGTGTTCCCGAATTGAATTCCAGCGTCAGTGATTCCAGGGCAGTCTCGCTAAAATCAAGACCCGAAAACACCAGTTTGTTTTGCAGGGTTTCAACCGAATCTATCATGATGTCACCGAACTGCAATTGCTGCGCCGTGAGATCCCCCGATATGGATGGAGCATCCGGTCGCAGCGAGACCGAGCCACTGGTGTTCAGGGAACCGCCGAACTGGTCGTGAAAATGCGACAGGGCTTCGATGTCAACGGAGAACCGGATACCTTCCGGCGAATAGAGGTCGCCATCCAGCGTCATCACAGAGCTGCCGGAAATCACTTCCAGGGAAGTTACATTGACCCTGTCTTCGCCGAATTTGAATCTGCCGCTGGCGCTCAGCGGAATTTGCCTGAGCACACCTTCGAGTTGCTGTATGTCAACTTCTGCAGCCAGCGGTTCAAGTTGCCCGCCGGCGCTGAACTCGGCGCTGAATATGCCAGGGTATTCCGGCATTAGCGCCTTTGTATGAATGTCCTGTGCACGCAATGATACCTGGAATGGCTGGTTGCCGGTCCAATCGAAAGAAACGTCCCCAGCCAGGATCCCTCCCAGCACCGCTCCTTCGTGAAGCTGGATCCCGAGTGACTGCTGGTTACCCGCCCCGCTCAAGCGCAAGCGCCCTTCCGGGAAACCGGCAGCCTGGACATCCAGCCGACCGTTCAGCTGCCAGTTCTCAGGCGTTCCCGAGACATCGAACTGACCTTCCTTGCTGCCGAACTGAGGCTTGGCCGCAGCGGGTGGCCAACTCAGCTCTTTCCAGCCCAACTGCCCATCCACCACTCCCGAGGCTAAATCGAACAGGCCACTTCCCGAAGCAACGAACGCGGCATCGCTTATTGACAGTTTGAATGCGGAAACAGATATCTCGTCACCGCTCCATTCCAGCGCCAGCTCACCCGACACGCGATGATCCTCTGGCCAGTCATCCAGCCATGACCCGGGATTCAGGTGGTTCAGGATCGCGTCCACGGCAACCGTCAGGTCCGTGTCCCAGGAAATCCGGGCCTGTGACTCCAACGATAGCTGAGACCCATCCAGCGAGATTCGTTCTGCTGAAAACCCGGTTACACCACCGCTACCCGCCAACTGCAGCCGGCCAGGATCCAATCCCGGCACTAACAGGTCTGTTTCGAGGTTAAGCATGTATGCGGACAGCTGCCCCTGGCTGCGCGCTTCGAGCTTCGCCAGGCTGACGTCCGGCTCTGGCGCAGTCAAAGGCCAACGCAGGTCTGGTGCCCTGAGTTCAAGATCCCATTCGGGTTCATCCAGCAGCTTGATCAGGCTGCCGGTCAATCGGGCCGCGGGAACCTTACTGTCAATTTCGAGTTGGAGTTGCTCCAGTGATCCGGACATCTGCCCGGTTATTGAAAATTCACCTGTAGTGGTGAATCGCACATCCAGGGAATGCGGAGGAGCGAATCCCAACTGCCCTGCCAGGTTAAAGTCATGACCTTCGGTGGTCAGGGAAAGGCTGTCCAGCGCCAGCGTGTCGTGGACCATACCGCTGGTGGTGACCGCCTCCAGCTGAACGATATTTTTCCCCGAAACATCCAGGTAGTCGAGCCGATTCAGATGGATATCTTCGACGCGAACAGGCACGGGCAGAGCAAGTCCTCCGAGTACCTGGTGCAGGTCAGCCGGAGCATCGGTATCCTGGCCGGATGTTTCGAGTGACTTGATGGTGATTGCACCGGTATGTACCCGTTCAATCTTCACTGCAGGCGGGAGCAGGTCGATATCGACGGCTGTGCTGATCTTCGCGATATCAACTCGCACGGCGCTGTTTTGGAAATACAGGCCTTCCAGTTTCAAACCGGAACCAAGGTCACCAGATATCGATGAAGCACCCAGATCAAATGCAGGAGATGAACTCAGCTTATGGAAAATCCAGCGGGCCCCGGACTCGGTATGCAGCAACCAGTTCCAGGCGCTGATTCCTGTGCCCAGCAGTACAAGGGGAATGATGAGCAAAAGCAGGGCTTTTCGCAGGCTCATAACAGCGGCGTCCCGATGGTGAAATGAATCCGCCAGGGTTTGCCCGGCTCGTCTATGGCATTCGCAAAATCAAGGCGGATCGGGCCGGCAATCGAATACCACCTGATACCCAAACCTACGCCTTTCTTGAGCTTCAACCTATCCCAGTCGTTGAAAGCATTACCCACGTCGAAAAAAACGGCGGCGGACCAGTCATCCAGGAACCGGTATTCGAACTCGGCGCTGGCGGTGATGATGTTGTTCGACCCGACATTGTTATTGCTGAGGTCTTCGAAGCCATAGCCCCTGACGCTCTGGCTGCCACCCGCTTTGAAACGATAGAGGTAAGGTAGCTCGGTGACCGACAGGCGAATGAGCTGGCCGTCGGCTTCCGTGGTTTGTTCGAGTACGTCTGCGTTGGAATACCCCACTTCTCCACGCACAAGGAACTTCCAGCGCTCACGCCAAATCGTATTCCAGGCGGAAGACACATAGACCTGGCTAAAATCCAGATCGGACCCCCAGGCAGTATTGGAGGTGAAAATATGTGCCCGGTGGCGGTGGCCCACGGTTGCAAACCCACTGCCACGAACAGCGGGCCAGTCCCAGCCAACCCCCACTGACAGGTTCTCACTGGGCTCGCTGATGTATTCGTACTCTTCATCCGTCAGGCGTACCAGTGGATTGACTTCTGGTGCGGAATCAACCGGGGAGAAGGTATTGGTCTCTTTCAGGAATTCCACGAACCAGTGTTCATGAATCTGATGGCGGCCTTCGTCAAGTCCCCTGACTATCAGCCAGCCGGGCCGGAAGCTGTAGTCATAAACGTTACCCTCGGCAATGGTGATGGAATCTTCCACAATTTCGCCCGGGCGAACCTTGAATTTCTGCTGCTGGGTTCTGAACGCGAGCTCAGCGGTCCAGTACTGCCGGGCTGCCACCGTGCGTGGTTGCCGGTACTTGGTGCGAAATTGCAATTCGTTGCGCAGCTGCTGCCAGCCAACACCCATATCCAGGCTGTCACCGCGGGTGGACAGCAGGTGCCGGGTCCACATGGCCTGTGCCCTCACTCCCGTGTCCGTGCCATAACCGAGGCTTCCCTGGTAGGTATTCCGCTTCCGTTCTTCCATGTTCACGACCAGGTTGACCCGCGGAGGGATTTCCTCCAGGCGGCGTTCTTCAACGACCTCTATGTTTTCGAAGTATGCCGTCCGCCAGAGATCAAGCCGGAACTGTTCCAGCAACCACTCGTCATATGGCTGCCCCTCGGTGAATCGGGGCAGGTTTTCAAGCACCGTCGGATTGACACTCTCCTGGTTGAAAACAATCGTGCCCATCAGGGCCTGCATGCCGGTATCCAGGGTCAGCACCAGGCTGGCCTGGTTGTTGAGCAGGTCGAGCCTGATCTGCTGCTCGCTGAACCGGGCATTAAGGTAGCCGTGAGCACTGCAGAGTCGCAGCGCGGCTTCTTTCAGTTCTTCCCAGCGAACCTGGTTGAGCACCTGGCCATCGGTCAGCGGCCAGTCCGCCTGCCAGTCCAGCAGCCCCTGGTCCGCACTGCCATCGCCGGTCAGTCTGACCGAGTAATCCGAGATGATGATGGGCGGTCCTTTGTCGACTGTGAGAACGATTCGCCAGCTTCGTTCGGCAACGGCAATCAGTTCACTGCGGGTTTCAGCATGGTAGTACCCAAAAGGCCTTAACGCCGCTGCGGCCTGCAATTCGGCGTCAGCCATGATCCCTTCGAGCCGCCGCCGCGACAGTCGCGTGTTGCCCTCAATCCGGAAAGACTGGGTCCTGGCCTGGACGTTCTTCAGCATATCTCCGTCAACGCCGTTTACGACCAGTTCCAGTTCGTCGGCAACCGCGGACGCGGCCAGCAGCATGGCTGCCAGCCAGATGCTGAACAGGACGAACTGCTTCATCATGAACGGGTCGCAAAAATCAACATTGCGTTATCGTGCACTATCGGCCGAAAATGTACACCCTCTCAATGATATTTGTTTGGAGCAGACATGAACGATTGCATTACTGCCCTGGAATACGAAGGCGGTGTCCTTGCCATTGACAGCGGCATGGTCCGTCCGCAGATGGCAGCCTGTTACCTGCTCGAAACAGATTCGGCGGTGGCTGTAATCGAGGTGGGGAACAACGACAGCGCTGGCAGGATCGTCAAGGTGCTGGAAAGCCGGGGCAGGGACGTTATGGAAGTCAGCCACGTGATCGTGACGCATGTTCACCTGGACCATGCCGGCGGTGCCGGAAAACTGATGCAGGAATTGCCCAATGCCAGCCTGCTGGTCCACCCACGCGGCGCCCGGCACATGATCGATCCGTCGCGGCTGGAAGCGAGCGCCCGGGCGGTGTACGGAGACCCAGCATTCGACAGCATGTACGGCTCACTGATTCCGGTGCCGGAGGATCGGGTTAAAATCATCGACGAAGGGGATTCTGTGGAAGTGGGAGGGAGAAAGCTGGCGTTCATCGATACACCCGGCCATGCCCGTCACCATTTTTGTGTCTGGGACGAACAGACCCGCGGCTGGTTTTCGGGTGATACCTTCGGCATTTCCTATCGCGAACTGGATACTGCCGCCGGACCCTTCATATTTCCGACCACCACGCCCGTCCAGTTCGATCCGCAGGCATTGACGGCTTCCGTGCAACGGATGATGCAGTACGAGCCGGATCATATGTACCTGACGCACTTCGGCCGGGTCAGCGATGTGGAGCGGCTTGCACGGCAAATGACAGAAGGTGTCCAGATGTTTGCAGAGCTGGGTGAACGCCAGGACGGGACGGAAAACCGCAGCGCAAATATCCAGTCGGAAATGATGGCCTGGCTGACTGCACGCGCCCGGGCGCATGGCGTCACCTGTTCCGATGAGGATCTGCGTGAAATTTTTGCCGGTGACGTATTGCTCAATACACAGGGTATCGAGTTCTGGCTGGATCACGGACGCGGCTGACTATCCGCCGGCAATGACCACTTCCTGTCCGGGCTGAAGCCGTTCGGCCCCGCGGGTAATAACGCGGTCGCCACCGTTGACGTCACCAATCACCTCTACCAGGCTGCCGAGCCCGATGCCCGTGTCCACACTGACTTTTTCCACCATGTTGTCGCTGGTCACCCTGAGTACAAACATCTCTGAACCTCGCAGCACCAGCGCATCCCGGGGCACCGCCACCAGTTTACGAGGGTCGCTGTTGGGCAGGGCCACCCGGACCGAGCTGCCGATCACCCAGTTGGGGTTGTTGGCCGCGATCCTGACTTCGAACATCCTCGAGCGTTCATCACCCACCGGAATCACTCGTTTGACGGGGCTCAGCGTTTCGACATGCTGGTGTTCTATGGAGACTTCCAGCCCTTCATGCAAATAGCCTGAGACACTCAGCGGGGCCTGTGCCCTGATTTCCCGGTTTTGGGTGTCAACCAGGCGCGCCACCTGCGCGCCCCTGGCGACGAATTCACCGACCTGCAGCTGTCGTTCGACGACAATTCCAGAGAATGGAGCCAGTACCCGGGTCTGGTCAATTCTGCGGCTGGTCTGGGCAGCTGCTATTTCAGCGCGGCGAATATCCTGAATGATCATGTCGAGTTCAGCCCTGGCTTCATCGATCTGGTTGGCTGATGCATTGTTATTGGCCGCCAGCATGTTCAGCCGTTCCAGGTTGTTTTTAAGGTACCGCTCCCTGGCTTGCAGGCTTTCCAGCATCGCCTTGTTGTCCTGCAATTCCAATTCCAGGTCGGTCGCGTCAATGGTAGCGACCGGCTTGCCCATCTCAACCTGCTCGCCGACTTCGGCCACCCAGGTGATCCGTCCGTCGGTTTCGGCGCCGATGCGGGCGTCGTTGCGGCTGATGACACTGCCGGAAACCCACATCGAAGCCGAGAAGGTATCCAGTTTCGCCTCATCAACTGCCACCGGCGCGGGCGGGGGTGTTTGTGCCAAAGCCAGTATTGGCAGTGCGGCCAGGCTAGTGATAAGCAGTGTATGCAAAATGTTTTTCATAACGGGTATCTCCTTCAGGTCACGAGTTCTGGAACAACACGTGGGGAGTCTTCGTGCTCCACGGTCTTGCTGGAGCGCGCGCTGCCAAGCCGCAGCAGGCTGGGCAGCATCAACAGGGTAAAAAACAGGCTGCAAGTCATGCCACCGACGATGGTGGTAGCCAGCCCGCGATAGATTACGCTGCCTTCGCCTGGCATCAGGACCAAAGGCAACATTCCGAAAATGGTCGTAAACGTGCTCATGAAGATGGGGCGCATCCGGATGCTTAGCGCCTTCTCGACGGCTGCATCACGCGTCATGCCTTTGCGTTCCGCCCGGCGGGTCTGATCGACCAGCAGGATGGCGTTATTGACCACCAGGCCCAGCAGGATGATGAAGCCGATCATGGTCAACAGGTCCATCGGCTGAAAGGTAAACAGGTTCAGGACCTGCAGCGAGAGGATTCCACCCACGCCGGCCAGCGGAATGGTCAGCGTTACGATGGCGCTGTCCCTGATCGACCTGAACAAACCGGCCATTAACAGGAACAGGATCATCAGCGCCAGCAGGAAATTGCCGGTCATTGTCTCGATCGCATCGCTCAGGCTGTCGGCGCTGCCGCCGTAGATGATCGTTCCATCCTCGGGCAAGGCGGCTTTTAACAGAGGTTCGACTTCGTCATTGATCTGTTGAACGGCGGTTTCGAGGGAGACGTTTTCCGGCGGACTGACGCTCAGTGTAACGGTGCGGCGCCCGTTGACCCGGCGGATCTGTCCTGGGCCCGTGGTGCGCTCCACCTGGACCAGTTCACCCAGCGGCACGACTTCGCCGGCCGGTGTCATCACGGGCGTGGACGCCAGTTGTTCGGGCGTGTCCCAGCCGCCTGCTTTCAGGATAATGTCCATGCGTTCTTCGCCGTTGAAGTATTCGCCGAGCCACAGCCCGTTGCCGAGGGTGCGAATCACCGAAGCGATGGCGTTACGGTTCCAGCCCACTTCCGAAATCCGTGAATCGTCGGGGAAAATTCGCAGCTCGGGCTCCGACAGTTCGGGTGGCGGGAAAGCCCGGACATTGGCGCCCGGAAACGATTCCATCAATTGTTGCTGCCCGGCCAATGACGCCGCCACCAGGCCAGCTTCGTCCGCGGACTGCAGGTGGACCGCGATATCACGCCCGCCGCCGAACCCACCGAACAGGTTGCCCTGTGAAGCAAAGCCGCGGAAATCGGGGATGCCCACCATGATCTCTTCCCGCATGACGACTTCCAGGTCTTTCACCTTCGATTGGTCCAGAACGCGCGCCCCGATGGTTCCACCGCCGGAAAACAGCCAGATGTAGTAGTTCTTCAGGGCAGGCTCTTTTTCACCGTCCATGTAGGGCTGCAGGCGCTCCACCAACGTGCTGACAATTTCCTGCTCCTTGATGTCCCAGGTCGCGCCCGGAGGGGTCTGCAGGAACGCATCAACGGCGTCGCGCTTGACGGGTGGCAGGTAGTCGAGTTGCGGAAACAGCGCCCAGGTCAGCAACAGAGGGATGGCGACCAGCTTGATGATGATTCCTGCCCGTCGCCAATGGGTGTGGGTGGCTTTCATCAGCAGGCCGGCGAGCTTTGACCAGACGGGAGACTGGTTACGCGCCAGCTTCTGATGGGTCAGCCAACTGCCGCCCAGTGCCGGCAGGATGGTAAGGGCAACGATCAGGGAGGCGCAGACCGCGATGGCGATGGTCAGGGCAAGGTCTGCAAACAACTGCCCTTCCACGTCCTGCAGGAACAGGACAGGCAGGAAAATGGCCACCGTGGTCGCGGTGGAAGCGAGCAGCGCGCCCTTGACCTGGCCGGCCCCCCGAAGAGCCGCTTTGCCGGGGCTCTCGCCCTGTTCCCGCAGGCGCACGATGTTCTCGCTGACCACGATGGCAGCGTCGAGCACCATGCCGACGGCAAAGGCGAGCCCGGCGAGGGAGATGACGTTGAGGGACCGGCCGGTCAATTGCAACACGATAAAAGTTGTCAGCAGTGAAACAGGAATGGACGTCGCGATCAGCAGGGTGCCCCTGGCGTCTCTCAGGAACCACCACAGCACCCCGACCGCCAGCAGTATGCCGATCATCAGGTTACTGGTGACCAGGTTGACCGCGCGCTTGATGAAAACGGAAGCGTCGAAGGATTGCCGGGCATCCAGCCCCAGTTCTTTCAACGGGCCTTCCCGCAATTCTTCCATGACCGCCTTGACCTCGGTCAGCGCGGCCAGCACGTTGGCGCCGTTCTGGCGGTCGATGCGAATACCCATGGCCGGATTGCCATTCTGGATCACGATGTCCCGGCGCAGGCCCCGATCTACCTTGATTTCTGCGATATCGCCGAGCCGTACCGGCCGCCCTTCCCGCCATTCGAGTACCTGGTTGCGAAGCTGTTCGGGATCGTAGCGGCCTTCAAACCTCAGCGTATACTGGCGCCGGCCGACGTCGATAAAGCCTCCGGATATGTCATTACTGCGGCTGGCATTGGCGGCGATATCGGTCAGCGGCAGCCCGAGCTCGGCGGCGCGGTAGGGGTCGATAACGATCTGCAGTTGCTCCGGTGAACCGTCCAGGATATCCACTCCGGCAACACCGTCGATACTTTCGATGCGGGGTTTGATGATGTCCTCGACCTGCTGGGCATAGTCCGTCAGTTTTCCGGGTGTGCCCGGCAGCATCTGAACGAAATACCAGGTCAGCGCGCCGTTCGCCCCACCACGGCCACCTAACTGAACCACTGGCGGATCGGCGTCGGCCGGCAAGGGCGGTAAACGGTTAAGCCGACCGATGACGTCCATCAGCGTGGCTTGCATGTCGGTTTCGAGGTTGAACTGCAGGTTGATGAAGGCGCCGCCATTAAAGGCATTGGCTTCCATCACGCGCATTCCCGGAAGCCCTTGCAGGACTTCCTCCATCGGTTCGAGAATTTCCGCCTCTACCTCGCGTGGTGAAGCGGCTCGCCAATTGGCCTGGACATTCAACTGCGGCAGGTCGATGTCGGGAAACAACTGGACCGGCAGTTTGTTCAGACTGAACAGGCCAAACAGTGTAATGATCGCGACGGCGACGGCCACGCCTGCTGGATTCCTGACGGCTTGTTCGGTAATGCCCATGTTTACTCCTCCCGCTATCTGGTCAGATTAGACGGCAAAAGAAGTCAACAAGTTGTGTCGAAAGTAATGGTTTGCGATTACATGAAGCGGTTGCTCGGTGAACCGAGGAAATTCAGGAAAAAAGTTTCAGCTTGTCTTTATAAGTGCGTGACAGTTTGACCGTATTACCGCCTTTCAGGGTCAGAAAATACTCGCCGTTGATGTGTGCCCGCATTTCAGTCACACGGTGAATATTGACGATGGTTGAGCGATGGATGCGATGCAGGTAGTCGGGGTCCAGTTCCGCTTCCAGCTTTTTCATTGTCATCCGCATGATGTGGGTTTCCCCGCCGGCATGAACGCACATATAGTCGCCGGCTGCATCGATCCAGTCGATTTCATCCTGTGGCACCCAGGTGGTCGTTCCGCCGTCCTTGATAGCAAGCTTAGGCACTTCCTTTTTTTTGAGTGAGTCGACGCCTTTTGCTTCGAGTTCCGTCATGCTGGATACCGGCTCCCCGGTGATATCACCCACTAGCTTCAGCAGTGATTGCCTGTGCTTAAGGGCCCGTTTCTGGTCCAGGGTGTCGTTTACCCGGGCCAGTGCCTCGGAAAGCCTGTCGTCCTCGATGGGTTTAAGGATATAGTCCAGTGCGTTGGCTTCGAACGCCTTGATCGCGTAGTCGTCGAAAGCGGTAACAAATACAACGGTCGGCATGTCTTCAGGGGGAAGTCTGCGCAGCACTTCGAAGCCATCGATTCCCGGCATCTGGATATCGAGAAAAACCAGGTCAGGATGATGCTCACTGATGAGTTTGAGCGCCTCGCGACCATTTTTAGCTTCCGCGATGATGTCGACATCATCCCTGGCGGCCAGGCGCAATTTAAGCCCCCTCCTGGCGAGGGCTTCGTCGTCTACGATGATGGTTTTGAGCACATGTGCCATTGCTACCATCAAGCATATCATCCCTGATTTTTCTGGCAATCAAATCCTCGTGTACAGAGGTTTTTTCGATAGAAATAAACAGGCGGACTCCGTTCGGAGCCCGCCTGCTCAGTACGATGCAAGAATCCGGCTTGCTATTGATAATGCAGTTCGGCCACTTCGGGATTGTCCAGGCGCTCTACAGCGGCTGTCAGGGTCCCTTCATAGCACTGTTCCACTTTCTGGGATTGGCGAACGCTGCCGGTAATCCGGCGATCAGACGGACCGCAGACTTCTTTTGTCTGGGATTTCAATTTGCCATACACCGCGTTGGCCTCGTTATCAACTTCCGGTTGCCACTCGCTGTTGAGGAGGCTCATGTTGACATCTTGCTTGTTCTCGGCGCCGGCCAAAGTGATCAGCGGAAGAGAGAGCGCGGTTACGGCAACCAGGGAAACTACAGAGTTACGGATTGTGTGAGCGGTAGATTTTGTTTTCACGTTTAGCACCTTTTGTGTGTTAATCGAAATGTCCATGAGCCAGAACAGGTGACCCATGTATGTACAGATGCACTAAACACGAAAAAAGTTATACGTGTTGCGACGAGTTGAATGGCGTGCGGCGATGAACGGAATGGTTGACGGGAAAAACAGTTACCTCAGTTGATCGGTTATCATGAGTAACATGGATTCGACCACAAGGATTTTGCTGATTTCTGCTGCAGGCTGTGCTTTCCTTTTTGCAGACCTGATGCCGGCTGGCAATTAGCAACCCGGGAATCGATTCAGGCTTTATGTACCCCGCCAGCAGTTTCATTTTTGTCGGAGTTTTCGCCGCGCTGTCCTTCCTCGCCGGTTTCGCGGTCCTGTCGCGTGTTGCTGCAGGCCAACTGGAATTCTCCCGGTTGTTAGCCATTCCGGTTGGCGCCGGGTTGGTGATCTGCCTGCTGTTTCTGCTGGCCGTGGCTGGCGCGTTGATGCCGCTGCCGCTGGTGCTGACAGCTGTCGGACTTGCGCTGGCCTCATGGTTAGCATGCCGTGGAAGGATTCAAGAAGCGCTTGGTGCAGCCGGGAGTTATAACCGTGTGTCGCTCATGCTGCTGGCTGTGTTGTTGGCCTATACCGCCTATGCGGCCTTGGGTGTGCCACTGGAATGGGATGAGTTGTCCTATCATCTGCCCTATGCGCGTGACTATGCTGAAAGTGGCAGCCTGGTGGTCAGCGAGTATTTGCGCTTTCCGCTGCACACGCACAACGTTCACCTGTTGTATGCGGTCGCGCTGATTTTCAGTGATGAAACGGCAACCCATCTGTTACACGCATTGTCCGGTGTGCTGGTAGCTGTCGGAATGGTGTCCTGGTGCCGCGCAAATCTCACTTATGGTGTCGGCATTGTCGCGGCAGCTTTGTATGTCGGCCTGTCCGCCACATATTACGACACGGCTTATGTAGACCTGACTCTGGGATTGTTCGTGTTCTATGCTTTCTTTGCTTTAAGCGCATGGCAAGAGACACGTGAGCCTGGTTTTCTGCTGGCTTCCGCTTTTCTGCTGGCCATGGCCGCCGGCACCAAGTACCAGGGACTGGTGCAACTGGTGGTGTTCTTTTTCGCTCTGCTGGCCATCACCCGTTCTGCCAGCGTGTTCGCCAGGGTTGCGTTGGTGTTGCTGCTGTTTGGAACCTGGTGGTACATTCGAAACCTGCTGGTTTCCGGCGACCCCATCCACCCTATGGGCGCACGTCTTTTTGGTTATTGGCTATGGAACGAATCCGACCTTGCCGGGCAGTTGGGGAATATTTCGACATACCGGGATCACCTCCACTGGGTGCTGGTTCCTGCGCTGGGTTCGGTCTGGCTGGTGAGATCCATGAATGCGCGTTACCGCTCACTGGTCATCGTTGGACTGGGAGGATTGTTAATCTGGTACCTCACTTCCCGTTATCAGCGTTACCTCCTGCCGACACTGCCGTTCCTGGCTATCCTGTCAGTACATGTCAGCGGGCACTATGGTCGAACCTGGACTGCCGCTTCCCGGCTGCCAGAGGTCACCCGAAAGCGCCTGGTCCTGGTGTTACTGGTGCTGCTAAGCGTCGTAGCTGTTGCGGACATTGTGGGTAAGTGGGCTGACACCTGTTTCACCCGGTCCTGTATCGACAAGGTCTACGAACGGGAGCTTTTTACCGCTCAGGCCGCCAGGTCGGTCCCCGGTTTTCGACGGCTCGCCCTGTATCAGATGGGGCTGGAAAACGAGCTGTATTTGCTGGGTAAACCAGTATTTGGCGACTGGTTTGGCCCCTATCGTTACAACGACCTGATTGCGTTGGGTGGTGACGGTGAGGCGACGGCCGCCCATCTGAAACGCATCGGTGCTGACAGCCTGATCATCAACAAAACCCTGCACCAGTTCCAGGACTTCCTGGAAAACGACCGCCTGGATGAAGTGTTGATTCCGGTTTACGAGGATAGGGCGGTCATTTTGTACCAACTGCCGGAGTCTCACAGCCGACGCTGAACACTGAATGGCTTCACTGAACCGGGATCATAGCCACTTTTTAAAGCGAAACAGCAAGGCGAGCGCGATGGTCAGGCCGGCGCACATTGCCACGACGATCCAGAACGCCGCTTCTTGTTCCATTCCGGGCATGCCGCCTACGTTGATACCCATGAGCCCGGTAAAGAAACTCAAGGGAAGAAAAATTGTCGCCACGACGGTGAATACATAAGAGCGTTTATTCATCTGCTCCGAGACGCGGGTAGCCAGTTCATCCTGAGCCAGCGCAGCCCGGTCACGCACTTCGTCAATGTCTTCGATGTAGCGCACCAGGCGGTCGCTGGTTTCCCGCAGGCGTAAGCGGTCGAATTCTTCCAGCCACCCAAGATTTTCACTCACCAGGCGATTCATCGCCTCGCGTTGGGGTGCCAGGTAGCGTCTCATGGAGACGGTTCTTTTGCGTAACTTCGACAACTTGATCCGGATGCCGGTGGTCTCGTCGTTGAGAATGTCTTCTTCCAGCGCCAGCATCTGGTCCTCGCAGTCTTCAACGGTGTCATTCATGCGGCGGACGATTCGGTCGATCCACGATGCCAGGAGTTCAGCGGCTGTCTTCGGCCCGTTGCCAGCCTCCAGTTCCTCGAGTACGTCCTGGGTAGAAAGAAGTTTCCGTCGACGCGTACTGATGACCTTCTTTCCGTCCGTCCAGATGCGCAAGGAGACCATGTCTTCAGGGTCATTCCCGGGACTGAGATTGACGCCCCGTAACGACAACAAAAGCGAGTCACCTCGGTGCTGGCAGCGTGGCCGGGTTTCACCTGAGAGCAGGGCGCTGACGACAATTTCATTGAGGCCGCTCGAATCTTCCAACCAGGCGCGGGCTTCAGGGTCTTCGTAATTGAAATGCAGCCACAGACAACCCTGCCCGGGCTCCCAGTGCTCGATACGGTCCCAAGGTACGGGTGTCATACCACCCTTACCGTCCAACAGCAGGGCATGGATTGGGTTCATCGGCTCAGGAGCTTCGGGTTCTGCAGCAAAGCAGGCTTGCAATGGTATCTTTCAGACAGTCTCTGCGGCACTATGATTTCTCATCCGTTTTTTCTATCCGCTCTTCCGATGGCCTGACCGCATCCTCTTCGAGCAATGGCTCCAGCGCCAGCGCGGAATAAACGAAGAAGACACTCAGCGCGAGCGCGATTTCGAGTGTCTGGGTTCCGGCCGCCAGGCCGACCGCCATGCAGGCAAATATGAACAGGGCATCGGTCAGGTTCTTAAGGGAAGTCCGGTAGCGCACTCCGGCAAAAATACCCGTCAGCGCAAATGCCAGCGCGAGGCTGAACTTGACGATTACGATGATGGCCGTCACCACCAGGGGCAGAAGCAGCAGGCTGGAACTGACCTTGTGTCCGGCGGGTATTTCTTCAGCAACTTCGAGGTCGCCCACGGCTATGTAAACCCAACGTATCGGGATCATCAGCAATAATGCGCCCAACATTGACAACGCAATGCCAATGCCATCCGACACGAGGTCTATTGGCATGCGCACTTGCGTGATCAGCACACTCAGGTCCGGCTCGGCGGGGAAATCACCACCGCCCTGCAACCTGTTCAGTCCGCCAAAGGGCAGCAGCGGAGTGATTTTTGGAAAGAGTTTAACCAGCAACGAAATAATACCCACCACTACCACGTAGTAGACAATGAGTTTGAAGCCAAGCCTGTTTCTTTGAGTAAGTGTCACAGCTCTACCGTGATGCTTTAGTCTTAATCATACAACAATCAAACCCCCGATAAGAGAGGGCTTCCGCCAGGTGGGTCCTGGTGATTTGATGGGTGTCATCCAGGTCCGCAATAGTTCGGGATACTTTGAGGATTCGGTGACAGGCGCGGGTAGAAAGGCCAGTCAACTCCACAGCACCCTCGAGAAAGTCACGGTCGCTGTCATTGAGTGCACAGAACCGCCTGACATCCGAACTGTCCAGCTGGGCATTGGGGCGGCCCTTACGCAGCAGTTGGCGCTTGCGTGCAGCGATAACACGTTTGCGAACGACCGAGCTGCTCTCGGGTGTCTCGTTTTTTTGCCGATTGAGCATAC
Source organism: Lysobacterales bacterium (assembly GCA_029859645.1). GTDB lineage: Bacteria > Pseudomonadota > Gammaproteobacteria > Xanthomonadales > SZUA-36 > JAHEFT01. Next base: position 23,860 of record JAOUCS010000015.1, read on the forward strand.
CGGTGGGTTGTAACACATCGATGTGAAGATCAATTCGGTCCAGCAAGGGACCGGAAATTTTTCCGCGATAGCACTGCACCTGGTCGGCGGTGCACATGCAGCGCCCGCTTTTATCACCTGCATAGCCACAGGGACAGGGATTCATTGCCGCAACCAGTTGGAACCGGGCTGGGAATTCAGCATAGCTCCCGGCCCTGGAAATAGTGATCTTGCCGGACTCCATGGGTTCCCTGAGCACTTCAAGCACGTTGCGGTTGAATTCCGGCAGTTCGTCAAGAAATAAAACGCCGTGATGAGCCAGCGAAATTTCTCCCGGCCGGGGGCGCGCCCCTCCGCCGACCAGTGCCGCGCTGCTCGCCGTGTGGTGCGGTGCGCGAAAGCTCCGGGTGCGCCAATGATTGAGGTCCAATCCCCGCTGGCTGACGGATGCGACGGCCGCAGTGTCCAGGGCCTCGCGTTCAGTCATCGGTGGCAGGATGCCTGGCAGACGTGATGCCAGCATGGTTTTACCTGTTCCCGGCGGGCCGCTGAAGAGGATGTTGTGCATGCCGGCGGCGGCTACCTCCAGTGCTCTGCGGGCTTGCAGCTGACCGTACACATCCCGCAGGTCCCTATTGTGGATTGATTCGACGTTGCTGCCCTTGTTGACCTTATCCAGCCGTCCGTGGCCGTTCAGCCAGGAAACCACGGACAGCAGACTGCCGGCCCCATAGTGGTTGTTACCCCTGGCCAAAGCGGCTTCGGCGCCATTGGGGACGGGGACCACCAGGCCGCGGCTGCAATGCTTTGCCGCGAGTGCGACCGGCAGCACACCCGGTACCGGGTTCAGGCCGCCACCCAGGGAAAGTTCACCGATGAACTCGAAATTGCCAAACCGGGTGTCGTCGACCTGGGCTGTGGCCGCCAGGATTCCCAGGGCAATAGGCAGATCAAACCGGCCGCCGGATTTGGGCAGGTCGGCGGGCGTCAGTGAGATGGTGATGTGGCTGGGTGGTATTTTGAACCCGGCATTGAGCAGAGCGGCTTTCACCCGGTCCTTGGCTTCCCGGACCGCGGTTTCCGGCAGGCCCACCATCGATATGCGTGGCAGGCCTCCCCCTACATGCACTTCAACGATGACTTCGGGCGCGCGAACACCCACGCCGGCACGGCTGTTTACCCTGGCGAGACTCATGCCGGGTATTTTCGCCCGGGATCTTTATCCGGCCTGTAGGTTATTCACTGCCTGGTTGATAGGAATTATGCTTCAGCTGATCTCATCCAGCCGCGCTTCGAGTGCCGCCAGCTTCTCCTGCAACGCTTCCAGTTCGGCACACCTGGCTTCGTATTCCTGCCTGCCGACCAGGTTCATGCGTTCGAATGCTCCGGTCAGTACCGTGCGAAACTGGTTCTCCAGTTCCTCTTTCGCCTGGCTGACACCCGGCGGTAGAGCATCGCCCAGTCTGCGGGTGATTTCATCGATCAGTCGAATGTCGATCATGGTTGAATTCCTGCTATTTGTGTTTGCTGCTTGTGGCATGATTATGCTCATATTAAAGTCAATTGAGCTACTGTTTCGCAAGGACCATGTCATGAAGATGATCACAGCAATCATTAAGCCGTTTAAATTGGATGATGTTCGCGACGCGATCGCAGAGATCGGAATCCAGGGGATGACAGTGACAGAGGTACGGGGCTTCGGCCGCCAGAAAGGCCACACCGAGCTGTACCGCGGGGCCGAATACGTGGTGGATTTTCTGCCCAAGCTGAAACTGGAAATTGCTGTACCTGATGAGCAGGTCGACGTTGCGGTCGAGGCGATCGCCGACGCAGCCGCTTCGGGCCGGATTGGCGATGGCAAGATCTTCGTTGCGCCACTCGACAAGGCTGTCAGAATCCGGACCGGGGAAGAAGGTGATAAGGCGCTCTGAGTGATTTCAGCGGTGAGCCGAAAAAAATCGAAGAAACTAAATCGCACTTTGGAGCGTCTATTATCTGAGACCGACCAAAAAACCGAGTATCAGGGCAAAGAATAATGACAGAACGCCACTCCTTCATATCGGCGACCCTCGCTGAGCTGAACCGGCGAAAAGTGCTCAGGACCGTGGGCGCTTACGCGGTGGGCGTCTTTGTGCTGCTGCAATTGATGGACGCAGCGGTCGAACCGCTCAGGCTGCCCGACTGGCTGCCGACACTACTGGTGGTATTGCTGATACTTGGCTTTCCGGTGGTTTTCCTGCTGGCCTGGCATCTCGATATTCGCTCCGATGGAATTCACCGTACCCAGAGCGCCGGTCTGCTGACCCGGTCACAGAGCACTATCCTGTTCAGTATTATGCTGGTGGCCATGGGGGGGCTGGCTTACGGCTTCTACCAGTACTATGCCGGCGTTTTCCAGTCAACGTCCCTGCAGGCCCCGGTCCAGGTAGCTGCCGAGCGTGAATTTACTGCACCCGAAAACTCCATTGCCGTGCTGCCTTTCACTGACATGTCGCAGGAAAGCGACCAGGGTCAGTTCGCAGCAGGCATGTCGGAGGAAATCCTGAACCTGCTTGCCCAGGTGGATGGATTGAACGTGGCGGCGCGAACGTCGTCGTTCGCATTTCGTGACAACGAGGGCGACATTCGCGAGATCGGACGCCTGTTGAACGTCCGGACCGTGCTTGAAGGCAGCATCCGCAAGTCAGGTGACCGCATCAGGCTGACGGCACAGTTGATCAACGTCGAAGACGGCTTCCATATCTGGTCTAAGATTTACGACCGCGACATGACGGATATCTTTGAAATCCAGGACGAGGTCGCCAGCAGCATCGCTACCGCGCTGGTAGATTCCTTCGAAGGTCTTACTGCCAAACCGGAATCACGCACCGACAGTATTGCTGCAGCCCAGGCCTACCGGACAGGACGCCTGCATTGGTGGCGCCGGACACCGGATGAATTGCAAAAAGCCATCGAGTTGTTCGCCAAGGCACTGGAACACGATGCCCAGTATGCACCGGCCTATGCAGCGATGGCCGATACCTGGCTGCTGATTTCGCTGTATGGCAACATCACCACGATCAAGGCGACGCAGAAAGCCCAGGCCATGATTGAAAAAGCCCTGGCCATTGACCCCAATTCTGCCGAGGCATTTGCTGCGCTGGGCCTGGCCCGCTGGCAGATTGGCCAGTATGATGCGGCCGAATCAGCGCTGCGGCAGGCGGTGGAATTGAATGAGGACTACATACCGGCGCAGCTTTGGCTGGCCGGAGTGCTTGGAGAGCAGGGACGATACCCCGAAGAGCACCTGGTGCTGCAGCAAGCCATGCAGCGTGACCCCCTGAACGAACTGCTGATGGTCAATTACGCCCAGAATCTTTCAACACGGGGGGATTGGCAGGCGGGCCGCGATATTTTGGGAGGCCTGCTGCAATTGCGGCCGGATTCAACCATTCTGCTGCGTTTCATGGCAAAAATGGAGATTTACAACGGCAACCTCGTGGAAGGCTGGAAACTGGCGAACAGGGCCTATCAGCTGGCGCCGGACAATCCGGAGGATATTGCTTCCCTGGCCCGGACCTGGGTGCTGCTGGGTGACGTCGAAGAGGCAGAGCGGCTGGTGCTGGAAGGGCTGGAATCAGCGGGTAACAACCAGAATCTGCTCGGGACATACTGGATGACGCTAATGGTCGCGCGCCGCTATGAAGAAGCCGAGACCCTCGTTCGGGAATGGATTGCCGAGGCAGGAGACGACTTGCCTGAAACGATGAAGCGAAGATTTGATTTTCAACTGGGGATGATCGCAATCATCCGCGGGGATCTGCCCCGTGCCCGGGATCTGCTGATTTCAGCGATCAACGATGACGAGGTATTGGCCTACAGCGGTGACGCGGTGATGGTAGTCACGCTGGCGGCTCTTGCTTCGGAACAACTGGGTGATACCGAGACCGCCGAAGAAATGCTGAGCGACGCCGAGCGTAAAATACGCCGGGCACGGCTCAACGGCGTGGATGATCCCGGTATTTATTACAACGAAGCCATTCTACTGACGATGCAAAGCCAGCCTGAGAGGGCGATGCAGAAACTCAATGAAGCGTACCAGCGGGGTTTTCGTGAGCAGTGGGTAATGGATATCGACGGTCGCCTGGCCCCGCTCAGAAGCCATCCTGAATTCCTGGCGCTGATGGAACAGATCAGGAATGAAGTGGACCAGGCCAGAACCGAGATCGAAACCTTATCCCAGGTGCTGGCCCAGCTGTAAGCAAACATTTCCAGCCGGCGTTAAACTCCGGCAAACCGCGCGGCATCGCCGATCCAGCGCCGGATCAGCTTTGCCGATGTCTCCGGGTTGCGCTTGAGTAAACGTTCGGCAACCGCCGGAATGCTTTCCAGCAGTTGCTGATCGCGGGACAGGTCGGCTACCCGGAATTGCAACATACCTGTCTGTCGCGTGCCCAGAACCTCCCCGGGCCCGCGCAGTTCGAGGTCCTTTTCCGCAATGCGGAATCCATCGGTGGTTTCCCGCATGATGTTCAGGCGCTCTTTGGCCAGCGGGCCAATGGGTGGGCTGTATAACAGCACGCAGGAAGCCTGCTCATCACCACGACCCACACGCCCCCTGAGCTGATGCAGTTGCGCGAGACCCAGGCGTTCGGCGTTTTCGATGATCATCAGGGACGCATTGGGTACGTCCACACCGACTTCGATCACCGTGGTGGCAACCAGTAACTGGATGTCGCCTTGTTTGAAGTGATCCATTACTTGCTGTTTATCCTGCGGCTTCATTCTTCCGTGGACCAACCCTACTTCGATCCCTGCGAGGCTGGCTTGTAAATTTCGGGCGACTTCTTCTGCGGCCTGCGCCTGGACCGCATCGGATTCTTCGATCAGTGTGCATACCCAGTAGGCCTGTTTTCCCTCCCGACAGGCCGCCGCAACCCTCGATACGACTTCGTTGCGCCGTTCATCGGAAATGACCGCCGTGGTGACCGGTTTCCTGCCTGGTGGAAGTTCGTCGATCACCGAGGTTTCCAGCCCGGCATAGGCGGTCATTGCAAGGGTCCTTGGAATCGGGGTGGCCGTCATGATCAGTTGATGTGCGTGCAGTGACTCGGCGCCGGCTTTGTCCAGCAGGGCCAGCCGCTGATGAACGCCAAAACGGTGTTGCTCATCCACGATTGCCAGACCCAGCTTGCCAAAACTGACCCCTTCCTGCATCAGGGCATGGGTGCCGATGACCAGTGGTGCGCCCTGTTCAATCGCATCCAGTGCGGCTTGACGTGCTTTTCCGGTGACTTTTCCGCTGAGCCAGATTGGTGAGATTCCCAACGGCTCCAGCCATTCAGTAAAACTTCGAAGATGTTGCTCGGCCAGCAGTTCCGTGGGCGCCATCATGGCTACCTGGAATCCATTACCCATGGTTCTCAAGGCAGCCAGGGCCGCTACCACGGTTTTACCGGATCCGACATCACCCTGCACCAGTCGTTGCATGGGATGGTCGAGTGAAAGGTCCCGGTGGATCTCATCGATGACACGATACTGCGCGCCGGTCAGTCGAAACGGAAGACGCTCCAGGAATGTCTGCTCAAGTGTTGATTTGCTGGGCATCCCTGCTGCCCGAAGCTTACGCTGCTGCCGGTGCAGCTGTTGAACGCTGAGGTTGTGGGCCAGCAGTTCCTCCAGGGCCAGGCGCTGCTGCGCCGGATGCCGCCTTTCCACCAGCGCGGCCACATCCGCGCCGGCGGGTGGCCGGTGAATGTAGGTCAGTGCTTCCGCCAGCGGAGACATTTTAAGGTTACCGCGAAGGTCATCCGGCAGCAGTTCTTCAAGTTCCAGCTGACCCGAGTTCAGCAGCGCGAGCGCCTGTTCAGTCAGCTTCTGCCAGCTGGCCTGGCCCAGGCCCTCAACGGTCGGATAGACCGGTGTCAGGCGATCAGAAACGGCTTCATCGGCTTCATTGAGTATCCGCTTGTAGCTGGGGTGAACCATGTCCAGTCCCTGGTAACCGCCCCGGACCTCGCCATAGCAGCGAACCTGCGTTCCCCTTGAAAACTGGCGTTTCTGGGCTGCCCTGAAGTGAAAAAACCGGAGCGTCAGCCGCCCGGTACCATCAGAGATGACGACAACCAGCGTGGCGCGCCTGCCGCGCACGATCGTGGAATGTTCCACTTCTCCTTCAACCAGCACGCGGGCGCCGGGATACAATGCGCCGATCGGATGAATACGGGTCCGGTCCTCGTATCGAAAAGGCAGGTGAAAAAGCAGATCCTGGCTGGAATGGATGCCCAGCTGATTCAGAGATGATTCGAGACTGGGGCCGACCCCGCGAAGTTCGCGTAAATCAGAGGCCAACAACGGCTTCCACTTCCACCCCCGCGCCCATTGGCAGAGCCGCAACGCCAACCGTGGCCCGGGCGGGGTAGGGTTCGGTGAAATATTCCGCCATGACCTCGTTCACGCGGGCGAAATTTTCGAGGTCGGTCATGTAGATGTTGAGCTTGACGATGCCATCGAGGCTGCCGCCCGCAGCTTCGCATACCGCACGCAGGTTCATGAACACGCGATGAGCCTGGGCGACGATATCACCTTCCACGATCTGCATGGTCGATGGATTCAGTGGTATCTGGCCCGACAGGTACACCGTATTGCCATGCCTGACGGCCTGGGAATAGGGCCCGATTGCCTTTGGCGCCTTGTCTGTATTGATGGTTTCCCTTGTCATGGTGCTGTCCTCGCAGATTTATGACTAACCCACCCGGTGTGCCCTGATGACATTGCTGTTTCTTCGCAGTCTTCGCATGACGCGCGCCATGTGGTCGCGATCCTTGACGCTGATATTGAACAGCAAAGTGGCGATTTCAGGATTGGCTTCCGGTTGGGCCACGGTTTCGATATTACTTCCCGCCTCACCGATGCTGGTGGAAACATTTGCCAGGACGCCTGGCGTATTGCGGGTTACGATGCGCACGGACACCGGGAACATTCCCTTGGTGATCGGCGCCCAGATGACATCCACGCAGCGGTCAGGGTGCTTGCGGAATTCACGCACATTGCTGCAGGAAACCCGGTGCACAACCAGCCCTTTGTCGGTAGAGACATAGGCCATGATCTTGTCGCCGGGAACCGGCAGGCAACAGGCGCCAAAGCTCAGGGCGTTCCCCTCGGAGCCGGCAATGGTGATGGCTTCACCGGTATCGTGCGCATCGGTGTGTGGATGAGTTTCGGGCAGGAGTTTGCCGGCCACGATGTTGGCCAGTGTCGTACCCAGGGCCAATTCATGAAATACGTCTTCCTGCCGCGTCAGGTGATTTTCTTGCAGGAATTTTTTCCAGTTTTGCTCCGGGATCGCATCAACCGAGCTGCCGCGTGCATTAAGGGCTTTCTCAAGTAATCTGAGCCCCAGTGCCACGGTTTCTTCCTGGCGCAGACTCTTCAGATAGTGCCTGATGGCTGTGCGGGCTCTGGCCGTGGCGGCGAATTCAAGCCACTCCGGCTTCGGCTGGACTTTCTTGTTGGTCTTGATCTCGACGGTCTGTCCGTTAGCCAGGCGCGTTGACAGAGGGACCTCAAGGTGGTCGACCAGCGCTTCAGCCGTGTGGTTCCCTACATCGGTATGGATTGCATAAGCAAAATCCAGTGCTGTTGCATTCTTGCGCAGGTCGATGATCTTACCTTTGGGTGTAAATACGAAAATCTCGTCGGGGAACAGGTCCGACTTGGCATGATCCAGGAACTCGAGTGAGTCACCGGTATGGCGCTGGACATCGACCAGGCGCATCAGCCATTCCCTGGCCCGGACTTCAGCGGTTTTTGGACTGGGTCCGCCCGGACCGGCGCCCGCCTTATACTGCCAGTGGGCCGCTGCGCCCTTGCTGGCCATGATATCCATTTCCTCGGTTCGTATCTGAATTTCTATCGGCAAACCATAAGGACTGTTAAGGATGGTGTGCAGCGACTGGTAACCGTTGGCCTTGGGCAGCGCGATAAAATCCTTGAATCGGCCGGGCTTGGGCTGGTAAAGGCTGTGCACGGCGCCCAGCGCCAGGTAACAGTGCGACTCGGTATGAGTGATGACGCGGAAAGCGAAGAAATCGGTGACGTCTGAAAAGGACAGGTCTTTGGCCAACATTTTTTTGTAAATGCTGTAAGGTGATTTTTCCCGGCCGGTAATTCGACAGGGAACCCCCACGTCGTTCATCTTCTTGCGCAGCCCTTCGAGAATGTTCTCTACAATTTCCTGCCGGTGGCCGGTCATCGACTCAAGGTGTTCGTTGATGGTTTTGTGTCGCCAGGGGTACAGGCTGGCGAACCCCATGTCCTCCAGTTCGTGTTTCATGCTGTTCATGCCAAGCCGGTCTGCAATCGGCGCATAGATATCCAGCGTTTCCCGGGCAATACGTCGTCGCGAGTCAAGTGACATGCTGCCCAGCGTCCGCATGTTGTGCAGACGGTCTGCAAGCTTGATGAAAATCACCCGGAGGTCGCGAGACATGGCCAGCATCAGCTTGCGGAAGCTTTCGGCATCCGCCTCAATCCGTGTGCGGAATTTCATCTTGTCGAGCTTGGTGACGCCTTCGACCAGGTCGGCGATTTCCGGACCGAAGTCAGCCTCTATGTCGGTCCAGCCGATTTCAGTATCTTCAATGGTGTCGTGCAGTATCGCGGCTGCAATACTGACGTGATCCATGCGCAGATTCGCCAGGATCTGCGCGACAGCCACAGGATGGAGAATATAGGGTTCACCGGTTTTCCGGGTTTGTCCGCGGTGGGCGGCTTCACCCAGGTCATAAGCTCGCAGCACGATGGCCACGGCTTCCGGATCAAGGTAGGTGTTCAGCAGGTCCCTGAGCTTCAGGACGGGTTCGGGATATCCTGTTGCTGCCTGCATGGGACCTGTTCTTGGCTGTTGGCCGGTGATTGCGTTGCTTACGGCGTGAAGTCGTCGTCCTCGATGCGGGTGTCGAATGCTTCGGCTGTTTCGATTTCAGCCTGGATGACATCGACGCGCTCAGGATCAACCAAACCATCAGCGATTTCCCGCAAGGCGATAACGGTAGGCTTGTCGTTCTCTTCCTCGACCAGCGGCTCTGCGCCGTGAGAGATCTGGCGAGCCCGCTTGGTCGCCGTGAGTACCATCTCGAAACGGTTATCGATCCTGTTAAGACAGTCTTCTACTGTAATTCGTGCCATATTTATGTTTCCAAAAATGCCGTTGAATCTGTTTCCCAAAAGCCTTTAAGGCCCGGGCTGAACGTACCATTTTATCTCGTTCCAAGCAGTTCCGCCATCATTTCGCGGTATTCGCTCTCAGTCCGGCGCCGCTTGGGATTGCCGGAGCGGATAATCGCATGCAAATCGAGCAATGCCTTCTCGAAATCGTCATTGATGACCAGGTCATCAAACTCGTCCCAGTGGGAAATTTCGGCCTGGGCTTCGCGCATTCGACGCTGGATGACTTGCTCGCTGTCCTGGCCCCGCGCCTCCAACCGCTGGCGCAGAATTTCCAGCGACGGCGGCACGATAAAAACAGAGCGGCAGGAAGGAAAAGCCTTCCTGATCTGGCGGGCGCCCTGCCAGTCTATATCCAGGATGACATCAAAACCGGCCGCGAGCTGGCTTTCCACCGCTTTTCGCCCGGTGCCGTAGCGGTTGCCAAAGACCAGGGCATGCTCCAGGAATTCATTCTGTTCGGCCAGGGATTCAAAAGTCTGGAGGTCGACGAAATGATAGTGAACCCCGTCCTGCTCGGCTGGCCTGGGCGTGCGGGTGGTGTAGGAGACAGAAAGCCTGGTGCGCTGATCCTTCTCGAGAAGCGCGCTGATCAGGCTGGTTTTTCCTCCGCCGGAAGGGGCGGCTACAACGTACAGCCTGGGTTTACTCAATATTCTGAACCTGTTCACGCATTTGCTCGATGGCGACCTTCAGTTCAACAGCGGCCTGGGTGGTGCGGTTGTCCACCGACTTGGAACTCAGCGTGTTGGATTCGCGATTGAATTCCTGCATCAGGAAATCCAGGCGGCGCCCTACCGGGTCGTCACGTTGCAGCACCAGCAAGGATTCATGTACGTGCGCATCCAGCCGGTCGAGTTCTTCGTCCACGTCAATTTTCTGTGACAGGATCGCCACTTCCTGCTCCAGCCGACCCGGGTCCAGTGGTTGTTGCAGGTCCGCGACGCGGGAGAGCAGTTTTTGTTTCAGGCCCTCACGAATATCCGGCAACCATTCGCGTACTTGTGACACATATCCGGAAATGTTGTTTAACCGTTCGCGGATGGCGGCGTCCATTTGCTCGCCCTCGCGAGTTCGGGCAGACTTCAGCCCGGCGGCAGTCTCGGTGAGCAACTGTAGCGCGGCTTCATGCAGTGGTTGAGGGTCCGGCGCGCATTCTTCGATCAATCCGGGCCAGCGCAGCATTGCCTGCAAATTGGGCTCCTGCTCAAGTCCGCTGATGGACTTCATCTGGCCATGCAACTGCAACAGCCGGGTCGCCAGCTGTTCATTCAGCTCCAGGCTGGAGCTGGCCATGTCGGCGGCCGCGACAAACCGGAGATTGGCATCGACTTTTCCCCGGCTCAGGAACTCACCCAGGATTCTGCGGATGTCAGGTTCCAGCACCCTGAATTCCTCCGGAACCCGGAATCCGACTTCCAGGTAACGGTGGTTAACCGACCGGAGTTCCCAGGTCAGGCGACCAAAGGGAAATTGCCTTTCGGCGCTGGCAAATCCTGTCATACTGCGAATCATGAATTGTTGTCCATTGTTGTGATTGGCACAATATTACCGGCAAACGAGGGGCGCGTCAGTGATGTTTCGCTCCAGAATCCGAATCAGCAGAACAGGATGAATCAATGAGACCAAGCGGCAGATCGCCCGACGAGTTGAGATCGACGGTTATCAAACGGAATTACACCCGGCATGCGGAAGGTTCAGTGCTGGTCTGCTGCGGTGAAACCCATGTCTTGTGCACCGCTTCGGTGGAAGAGCGCGTGCCGCCGTTCCTGCGTGGCAAGGGCGAGGGCTGGGTGACAGCTGAATACGGCATGCTCCCCCGCTCGACGGGAAGCCGCATGTCCAGGGAAGCAGCGCGTGGTAAACAGGGCGGCCGGACGCTCGAGATCCAACGGCTGATCGGCCGGTCCTTGCGTGCAGTGGTTGACCGGGCGGCACTGGGTGAGCGGACGATCACGCTGGATTGCGATGTGTTGCAGGCGGATGGAGGCACGCGAACCGCCTCGGTTACAGGGGCCTATGTTGCGTTGGTCGATGCGTGCCGCTGGCTGCTGTCCCGGGGGAAGATAAAAAGCGATCCGATTCACGGGCAGGTGGCAGCGGTTTCAGTGGGTATTTTTGGTGATATTCCGGTGCTCGACCTGGACTACCCGGAAGATTCCGGTGCGGAAACCGATATGAATGTCGTTATGAATGACGGCGGAGCATTCATCGAGTTGCAAGGTACCGCCGAGGGGCACGCTTTTCGCCGAAATGAACTGGACGCCATGTTGACATTGGCAGAGCAGGGCATTCGACAGTTGATGACTATCCAGGATGAGGCTTTGAATGGCTGAGCCCGAACAGCCCGGGAAGGCTCTCGTGCTGGCCAGTGGCAATGCCGGAAAACTTCGCGAACTGGCTGCCATACTTGTACCCCTGGGCTGGAAAGTAAGCGGCCAGAGCGACTGGGGTGTGACCGGGGCGGTCGAGGATGGCCTCAGTTTTATCGAAAATGCACTGATCAAAGCGCGCCACGCTTCGAAAAACACCGGTTTGCCGGCGCTCGGAGATGACTCCGGGCTGGTGGTTGACGCCTTGAACGGCGCGCCTGGTATCTATTCCGCCAGGTTTGCGGGTGCGGATGCGGATGACCAGGCCAACAACCTCAAGCTGCTCAGGAAGCTCAACGGTGTGCCTCCTGAGGGCCGGACGGCCCATTTTTACTGTGCGATGGCGCTGGTTCGTCACCCGGACGATCCCTCGCCGTTACTGGCAACAGGCGCCTGGCACGGTGTCATTACCGACACTCCGGCCGGTGTCGGCGGGTTTGGATACGACCCGTTATTCTGGATTCCGAACGAAGGATGCACCTCTGCCGAGCTGACTGCTGAAAAGAAAAACCGCCTCAGTCACCGCGGACGGGCGTTGGCGCAGATGCTGGAGCAACTGGCTGAATTCTGAGCATGGAACTGCCGCCCCTATCGCTTTATGTCCACCTGCCCTGGTGTGTCAAAAAATGTCCGTATTGCGACTTTAATTCCCATGCCTTGAAGGGCGAGGCGCCCTATGAGGAATACTGTCAGGCGCTGCTGAAAGACCTGGAGCTGGATTTGCCACTGGTCTGGGGGCGTACCGTGCACAGCGTATTCTTTGGCGGTGGCACGCCCAGCCTGTTCAGCGCCGGGCAGATCGATCAGCTCCTGAAGGGTTTCCGGCGCCTGTTGAGAATCAGCCCGGAGGCCGAGGTCACCTTGGAGGCCAACCCCGGCACCACGGAACACGACAGCTTTGCAGCGTACAGGGATGCCGGCATCAACCGCGTTTCGCTGGGTGTCCAGAGTTTCAGCGATGATCGCCTGGCCGCGATCGGCCGGATTCATGGCCGTGCCGAAGTAGCCAGGGCAGTGGAGAGCATTGATCGCTCCGGTATTAGCAATTTCAACATTGACCTGATGCATGCCTTGCCCGGTCAGGACACTGAAGCCGCCGTTCAGGATGTAAGAGACGCGATTTCATGCCATCCCGCCCATATCTCGCACTACCAGCTGACGCTCGAGCCAAATACGCCGTTTCATGCGAATCCGCCACCGCTACCCGATGACGATCAGGCCTGGCGAATGCAGGATGAGTGTGGCCAGCTGTTGCAGTATGCCGGGTATGCCCAATACGAAATTTCTGCCTGGGCGCTTCCCGGTGAAGAATGCAGGCACAATCTCAATTATTGGCGCTATGGCGATTTTCTCGGGATTGGGGCGGGCGCGCATGGGAAAATTACGTTGCCTTCCGAAAACGGTATACGGCGCCGGATCCGTTCCCGGCATCCGCTTTCCTGGATGAAACAGGTATGGCAAGGCGACGGGCTGGCGGAAGACAGGCAGTTGCGCCCTGCTGAGTGTGTTTTCGAGTTTTTTCTCAACCAGTTGCGGTTGAAAGAAGGGGTCAGAAAGTCGCAATTTGAGCCACGCACGGGCGTCAGCTGGCCTGAGGTTGAAAAGCCGGTCAATGCCGCCATTGAAAAAGGTCTGCTGAAGGACCAGAATGGACTTCTGGTGCCGACCGAACTGGGCTGGCGTTTCACGAATGAAATCCAGGCGCTTTTTCTGCCCTGAAAGTCTTGCATTCGGGCGCCCGGCTGAGTAAACTGGCCGGTCTTTCGCGTAAGCGTATACTGAATAAATAGGAATTGTCATGAAAGCCGGCATTCACCCCGAATACAATGATGTGGTGTTCCAGGACCTATCTTCGGATTTTGCGATCCTGACCCGCTCCACGATCAAGAGCAAGGAAACCATCAAGTGGGAAGACGGTAACGAATACCCATTGGTGAAAGTTGAAGTTTCCAGTGCCTCACACCCGTTCTATACAGGAAAGCACAAAGTGCTGGATTCTGGTGGCCGGGTCGACCGTTTCAAGAAGCGTTACGGCAAGTAAGGCACTCAACCAATCGAAGAAAACCCGCCTTTATGGCGGGTTTTTTTTGCCCGAAATCCGATCGAATCATTATCTATAAAGAGTTGAATATTAACAGGTTTAATGTTGGCTGAAAATTATCAAATTGTGCTATATTGATTGGCCCCGATCAGTATTTGTGCAGGAGAATCCAGTGGCCGAAAAAAAAGTAATTGTAACTGATGAATCATCTGGCAAACGGTTGGAACTGCCAAAAGTCGTTGGAACCGAGGGCGAACCGACCCTGGAAATCAAATCGCTTCCTTCTGAGCTGGGATATTTCACCTATGACCCGGGTTTCACCGCGACGGCCGCCTGCACCAGCAAGATTACGTTTATCGATGGTGGCAAGGGCATTCTGCGTTACCGCGGATACCCGATTGAACAGTTGGCCGAACGCAGCACCTTTGTTGAAGTGGCCTATCTGCTTCTGAACGGAGAACTGCCTACTGAAAAAGGCCTTAATGCTTTTCGGGATGAATTGACCTATCACACGATGGTCCAGGAACAGGTCAACCATTTCATACAGGGTTTTCATTATGACGCGCACCCGATGGCAATGATGGCCGGCGTGGTTGGCTCCCTGGCGGCGTTTTATCACAACCGGATGGACATGGAGAACCCGGAACACCGGATGCTGTCTGCGATGAGAATGATCGCAAAAATGCCGACCATCGCAGCCTCATGCTATCGGCATCACATGGGTTGGCCGGTTGCTTACCCCAGGAACAACCTGCGATTCTGTGAGCGTTTTCTCAACATGATGTTTTCGGTGCCAGCCGAGGAATACGAGGTCAGCGAAGTAGCTGCCAAGGCGCTGGACCTGTTGTTCATTCTGCATGCAGATCATGAACAAAACGCCAGTACGTCCACCGTCAGGCTGGTTGGCTCCACCGGAGCCAATCCGTATGCCTGTGTTGCGGCGGGCATATCTGCGCTGTGGGGTCCGGCGCATGGTGGCGCCAATGAAGCAGTGCTCTCGATGCTGGCTCAAATCGGAGACATTTCCGAAGTACCCAAATTTATCAAGCGGGCCAAGGACAAGTCCGATCCTTTCCGGCTGATGGGATTTGGTCATCGCGTATACAAGCATTACGATCCGCGGGCTACCATCATCCGCGCCGCCTGTTACGAAGTTCTGGATGAACTGGGCAAGGATGACCCGATGATGGACCTGGCCATGGAACTGGAACGGATAGCCCTCGAAGACGACTATTTCGTTGAGAAGAAGCTTTATCCAAACGTGGATTTCTATTCAGGCATCATCTACAAGGCGCTGGGCATTCCTGTCAGCATGTTCACCGTCATGTTCGCGATTGCCAGAACGGTTGGCTGGGTATCGCAGTGGCTTGAGCAATGTGAAACACCGACCAAGATCGGCAGGCCCAGGCAGGTCTATGCCGGCGAAACGGAACGGCGTTACCGCGCCTTGCACCGAAGGAAATAATGCCAGGATGAGTGGTTCAGGGGGCCTGTTGGCCGGGCTCCGTGGCCGCTATTGGCAATGATTCAGCGAGCAAGCACTCAGTTTCGCTAAGCGTGGCCCGGCGTTGTGGTTTACCGTCAATCGGGCTTGGCGGCGCCTGTCGCAGGTGGACCGGTTCGAAAATCGTCAACTCAACGGATGCTCCATTCAATTCGAATACGATCAACGGCACCGTCTTGTGCGTGCCGTCGAACCATCGAATCTGACGCTGTTCTTCACTGAACGGCTGACCATGTTCCAGGAAATAAAGAATCACCAATTCGGTCGAGTCAGCGAAAACATGCAGTGCAATTCTGGAGTGCGAGCTTGCAGTACCGTCCAGGACGGAGCCGACCAGCCGGGGAGTAAATGACTGCAGCCTTTGCATGGCCTCTATGGCCGTCTCGCGCAAATACTCGAGGTTCTCGGTATGAGCCGGGCCACCATAAAGACCCTGATAGCTGTGAAGTGCTTCTTTTACCTCGATATTACTGGGAAGAGCCAGGCGTTCGCTGACGCCGATTCTTTCAGCAGCCTTTTTCTTTGCGGCATGATAGTTGTGCTGGCCCTCGGTTGAAATGATGCGTGCGGCCTCCGCAGCAACTTCCAGCCGAATCTGCCTGAGCCTCCTGATATGGCGGGGAGGGGCTGCCTCAGTATATTTCGTACGGGTCTTCTTCGAGCGGGGCATCCTGATCTTCTCCCTGATCCATTTGCTGCATCGGAGGCAGCCTTCCAGCCTGGAATATTTCCATGATTGCGTCGTCGTTATCAAGCAATGCAAGCATACCTGTTTCCGGATCGATTTTGGCCTGGGCCAGGCCTTCGGGCATCGCCGGCGGCCGGTCTTCCGTGCCTTCAAGGGCAATGGCCATGAATTCCATCCAGACCGGCAGGGCGGCACGGCCCCCCAGTTCTCGCCGGCCCATCGGCTCATGGTTGTCGAAACCAACCCAGACCGATGTCACCAGGTGATCGTTGTAACCCGAAAACCAGGCATCGCGCTGTTCGTTGGTGGTTCCGGTTTTACCGGCAAGGTCCTTGCGGCCGAGCTGCATGGCCCTCACTCCGGTTCCCCGACGCACTACATCCATCATCATGGACCGGACCAGGTACGCATTTTGTGGCGAGATCGTTTGCTGGGCAAGCGTCCCTTCAATTTTGAGCTCAGGCGCCTGCTGGCGGCGCAAGCCGGCCAAATCGTCAAGCTGCTCGTCACCCGCAGAAATGTCCAGTGGCCTGAATTCGGGTTCCACTTTTTCCACTACTGCGACATCTTCCTCGGGCAGAGACTCTTCTTCACAATCATCGCAAATGACGGAAGGCATTGTTTCGAAGACCTTTCGTCCCTCTGAATCTGAAATTCTGCGAATGAACTGTGGCGTTACCAGGTACCCGCCATTGGCGAATACTGCATAGCCTCTCGCCATGGACAGAGGGGTCAGAGAAGCACTGCCCAGGGCAAGCGAGAGGTTTGCAGGCATCTCGGATCTGTCGAATCCAAACCGCTCGGTAAAGTCCCGCGCGTATTCCACGCCAATCTCGCGCAGCAGCCGAATGGATACCAGGTTGCGGGAATTGACCATTGCTTCACGCAGGCGCGTGGGCCCATAGAATTTTTCACTGAAGTTTTGTGGCTTCCAGGTTCGCTCCAGTTCCGAATCCTCGAAAACGATCGGTGCATCATTGACCAGGCTGGCAACGGTAAAGCCTTTTTCCAGCGCCGCAGAATAGATGAAGGGTTTAAAGCTGGAGCCAGGTTGCCTGCGGCCCTGGGTGATCCGGTTGTACTTGCTGCGGGCGAAGTCATAGCCGCCAACCAGCGCCTTGATATCGCCGTTTGAAGGGTCCAGTGAGACCAGTGCCGCTTCGACTTCCGGCAGCTGCCCCAGCTTCCACTGACCGTCGTTATGCAGCCTGGCGCGTATGATATCGCCCGCTACCATGATGTCCTGGATGGATTTGGGCTTCTTGCCTTTTCTGTCGCGGTCGATGAAGGGTGCAGCCCAGGTCATGTCTTCGAGGGCGAGCGCCACGGTTTGACCGTTGCGCAGATAGACCAGCGCCAGCTTCTCCTCGGTTTCAATGACCAGGCCGGGCTCAAGTCCGGATACCGGCCGATGTGGCATCAGGATATCTGCCCAGACATTGGTCGTGGAGTCCTGCAGCAGATCGACATGCGCCTCCGGTCCCCGGAAACCATGGCGCTGGTCGTATTCTTCAAGGCCGTTGGAAACCGCCAGGTTTGCTGCTGTCTGCAAGCGGCTGTTAATGGTGGTTGTGACCACGTATCCGCCGGTATAAGCCCTTGAACCCAATAACTTGAGGGCTTTCACACGCGCCATTTCAGCCACGTAAGGTGCGGAGATCTCAGCAATGGCGCCGTGGTAGTACGCGCGGTCTGCTTCATTGACTGCAGCATCGTGTTCACCCTGATCGATGTAGTCGAGTTCGAGCATCCGATTGAGCACATAGTTTCTGCGTTCCAGGGCTCTTTCCGGCGAAGTGATGGGGTTGATTCGCGATGGCGCCTTGGGCAATGCCGCGATCATTGCGCATTGAGCCAATGACAGCTGGTTTGTAGATTTTCCGTAATATACTTCGGCTGCCGCGCCGACACCGTAAGCACGGTAACCCAGGAAAATCTTGTTCAGGTACAACTCCAGAATCTCATCCTTGTCGAGACTCTGTTCTATCTTGATGGCGAGGAAAGCTTCCTTGATTTTTCGTGTCCAGGTTTTTTCAGCCGTCAGGAAAAAATTTCGGGCCAATTGCTGAGTGATGGTGCTGCCGCCGATACTTTTCTCACCCGTCGTTATCAGTGACCACACGGCGCGGGTGATCCCCTGGTAATCGAGTCCCGGATGTTCATAAAAGCGGGCATCTTCACCGGCGAGGAATGCCTGCTTTAACCATTGCGGCATGTTTTCGACCTGTACCGGTATGCGCCGCTTTTCGCCGAAAATACCCAACAACCTTCCATCTTCACTGAAGACGCGAAGAGGAACTTGCAGCTGAACATCACGCAGCGTTTCAACGTCGGGCAAATCAGGTTCAAGGACCCAGTAGGTGACGGCCACCGCTGCAGCCCCGAGCAGCGAAGAAACCAAAATGAATATGACAAATCTGCGAAAGAGTTTCTTCACACTACAATCCTGTTGTGATATTTTTCAGAAATCGAATCTTCTGGGTTGCAGCGCATAAGATACGATAATTCATGGCAAGCATGGAAGCGGCCATTGGCCATAAGACGTTGAATATTACGCTTTTCATTCCCGCTTCCACGCCTGTTAAACCTGACAACCTTAGCCGTTAGAGCCAGTTTTTTCGGAGCCGTTCAAAAATTTTTTTTCAAATCGGCATTGAGATACGAATCAAATTCTGTTAAAAACTAGTTCAGGAAGTGTCAATAAACCATTGTCGAACAAAGGATTGAGGGCAATTTGAAAATATTGGGCACCAAATCACCACCCTTAATGGGTTTGGATATCGGGTCTTCGAGCATACGCTTGTTGCAACTATCCCGGCATGGAAACTCTTACCGGATCGATCACTTCGCGATAGAGCCATTACCACCTGGCGTTATCGTCGAAAAATCGGTTCAGGACATAGAGGCCATTTCCGGGGCCATCCAGTCTGCAGTCAGGAACTCGGGTTCGAGTTCCAAGTACTGTGCAGTGGCTGTTTCTGGTTCAGCAGTGTTCACGAAGACAATCAGCCTCCCTGCGAACCTGGCCGAAGCGGACATCGAAAGCCAGGTGCAGATCGAGGCCAATCAATATATTCCCTATCCGCTGGATGAAATCAGCTTGGATTTCGAAGTTCTTGGGCCTTCGGCCAGGAATGCGGACATGGTGGATATTCTGCTGGCGGCCAGCAAGAACGAAAATGTTGAAAGCCGGCAGGACGCCCTCGAATCACTCGGCCTGAAAACGCGGGTGGTCGATGTCGAATCATTCGCCATGGCCAACGCCTTCGAGCTGATTCGTGAACGTGAGGGTATCCGGAGCACCGAAACCGTCGGAGTCTTCGATATCGGCTATGACCTGTCCACCTTGCTGATCCTGCGAAACGGCCGGGTCGTGTATACACGGGACCATCCGTTTGGCGGCAACCAGCTGGTTGAGGAAATCATGCGGCGGTATGACATGACCGCAGAGCAAGCCGGCTTTTTCATGCGAGGCGAACCGGGCCCCGAGAATTTCGAAGATGAGGTTCTGGAGCCGTTTATGTTGAATGTGGTTCACCAGATCAGTCGCGCACTCCAGTTTTACAGCTCCAGTGCCGAATTTTCCAACATCAGGACGATCTATCTTTCGGGCAGCATGGCCTCGGTTAAAGGTCTCGCTGATGTCGTGGAGCAGGAGTTGGGTATCAAGACGGGCGTGGCCGATCCGGTCAGCGGACTTGAACTCGCTCCGTCAGTGGCGGTTGCAGCTCTCACCAGAAATGCACCGAACCTTATGATTGCGATGGGACTTGCTCTCAGGGGGTTTGACTGATGGCCAGAATTAATCTACTTCCATGGCGCGAGGAAGCGCGCAGGGATCGACAGCGTCAGTTCCTCTATTCACTGATGGGAACCCTGGTGCTTGGCGCCATACTGGTTCTCCTGGTGGGCTTGTTCTTCGATCAGCGTATCAGCCACCAGGAATCTCGTAATCAGCAGATTCAGGTTGAAATCAAGAGGCTGGAACAGCGAATTGCACGGATTCGCGAGTTGGAAAACACGCGTAACCGGCTGCTTTCGCGTAAACAGATTATCGAATCGCTGCAGGCCAGCCGTTCTTTGACCGTTGAGCTGCTCGACAAGCTGGCCAAGACGATCCCGGTGGGTATTACATTAAGCAATGTACGACAGCAAGGTGTCATTCTGACCCTGCTGGGCACCAGTCAGTCGAACGCGAGGGTTTCTGCTTACCTGCAGAGCCTGGACGGTATGGATCTGTTCGTGAAGCCTGAATTACAGTATGTACGGGCGTCACA
>JAOUCS010000179.1 GCA_029859645.1 Lysobacterales bacterium
GATTGCTCCTCCCCTTAGTGGAAACCTGTCTGTGATCAGGGCCAGATTGCCAGAGGCAGGATTGCCGGAAGAGGTGATAATGTGCCATATTGTGGGTGAAATGATGCCAGTCACGAACAGAAGCACGCAGAACAGCGGCTACGGCCTGCGCGCGCTCATCATCACCGGGGACATCCCGGAAACCCTCACCCTCGAGCGGCTGAAAAAGGACTTCCCATTGAATGGGATGCCCGGCGCGCACACTTCGGACTGAGTCAAGCCTCCCACTAGTGACTGGCGAAATCGCCGTTAGAGACCGGGCAGGAAAATCGCCCCAACAGCGGCGTAACCCAGTCAAGAATCACCGAATCCCAAAAAGCAAAAAGCCCGCTGAATAGCGGGCTTTGCGATTGTTCTGCGGCCAGTCTCTGGGGGGAGTCTCTAACTCGCAGACTGTATGGCGGTGGAGGCAGTCTCACCAGGTATCGTCTCCAGAAATTTCCCTGAAAGCGGGAAATCTACAGGGAATGATGTAAATCTCATGGTTGCCCTGCCTCCTACCCTACTCTAACCTTCTGTTTTTATTGGTACTTTTTCCGGCGCTCATGTTTAACACCAACAAGTAACAGGGAAATATCAGGGAACTCTACCTGCCGACCCCCAACACTCGTCCGGCTGATATCTTGTTAAGCGTTCCACACTCCGAGGAGTTACTGGGTTCAGGACCACTGCACGATATTTGTAAGTGTTGACAAATGCGTACGCCTTAGCGTACGGTGATTCGTCTGGAGGTGCCTTATGACAACACTGAATGCTACAGAAGCTCGATCCAGGCTCTATGCCCTGATCGATGAAACCAGCGATAGCCACGAACCCATCCTGATCACAGGCAAGCGGGGCAACGCCGTCCTGCTGGCCGAAGAAGATTGGAATGCTATCAACGAAACGCTGCACTTGCTCTCCATACCCGGCATGCGTGAATCCATTCGTGAAGGGCTAGCGACCCCCCTCGATGAGTGCGATCGCGAGATTGACTGGTGACCTGGACACTTCATTACACGAAGCAGGCTCAAAAAGACGCCCGAAAGCTCGCCTCTTCGGGATTGAAAGACAAGGCCCAGGAGTTACTGCGGATAATTGAGAACAACCCGTTCCAGACCCCACCACCCTATGAAAAGCTGGTCGGAGATCTCGCTGGCGCATATTCCCGCCGGATCAACATCCAGCACCGTTTGGTCTACCAGGTACTGGAGAAGGAGAAGGCCATCAAGGTCTTACGGCTGTGGACTCACTACGAATAGCCGCTGAGAGGTCGAGGCCACTTACATGGTCGTATTGAGAGCAACGCAAAAGCTGCTGAAGGTTTTGCACACGACAGCAAGCCCCTCCGATTTTTCCGATACTGCTCTCGGCGACTGGTATATCAACCGGATTGTTGTCGATCGCCAAGCTCTGCTGCTCTGCGTAGCGGCGAACTCGTTGCTCGCCATGATTACACCTGCGCGAGAAGTGAAAAACCTGCCACAACATTTTCCAGAGCTTGTTCAGAACCGACTCCAACGGCTCGGCGCTGACCAGACCACTGTCGATGCCGAGGTGGCAGCAATGCAAGCGGTAATGGTGGGTAAAACACAAGATCGCTCGGTAGTTGGTACGATGGTCGATTTCGCCAAAGTTATACCTTACTACCTGCCCATCGGGGGCTGGGACATGGAATACTTGGAGATCGCTGAAGACAAGCTTGCCGAAACCCCCTGCCGCTGCGGACGAGCACAAGCGACGATCTGGCCCGGCCGCGATTCGCTGAGACTGTTGCAGACGCGATGGCAGCCGGTTGGAGATGTGCATTAGCGAAATAGGAACTCTAATGACTCAGTCATTTTCCATCCCGCCACTCAGGCAGTCGTTACTGGCTGATACGGATATATAAACTGATCACTACCAATGAACGCCGGCCTTCTATTACTTCTAAATCTAATCACCTCTCTTGCCAAACTCGTCAGGCCAGGAGGTTACCGCGCACTCATCGCTGAAAACCTGATCCTTAAACACCAGTTGATTATTCACAACAGATCCCGCCAACGATCGCCAAACCTGAACACCCAGGATCGTATACAGCTCGGTTTCTTGACCCTATTCCTCACTCCGCGACGAATCATACGATCAGCCATAATTATTCGACCTTCCACCCTACTCCGATTTCACGCTGCGCTTGTAAAACGGAAATACCAGAAACTGTATTCCGCCCACGGAGGCAACAAGCCCGGTCCCAAAGGGCCGTCCAGAGATGTGATCAATGCCATAGTCGAGATCAAACATCGGAACCCTCGGTTCGGATGCCCCAGAATTGCACAGCAGATCAATCTGGCTTTCGGGTTGGACCTGAACAAGGATACTGTCCGGCGCATACTGGCCGCTCACTATAAACCAGAGCCTGGTGGCGGCCCCTCTTGGCTTACAGCTCTCGGCCATGCGAAGGATAGCTTATGGAGTATCGATCTTTTTCGCACCGAATCCATCTCACTCAAAGCACACTGGATCATGGTGGTGCAGGATCAGCACACCCGCAGGATAATTGGTTTTGGAGTGTATGCCGGCGATGTGGACGGACCCAGACTGTGCCGGATGTTCAATGAGGCTACTCGCAATCAAGGCTGGCCTCGGCACGTCAGCTCCGACAATGATCCGCTATTTCAGTATCATCGCTGGAAATCAAATTTGCGAGTTCTCCAAATTGAGGAGGTGAAATCTCTGCCACATGTGCCGATGTCGCATCCGTTTGTAGAACGATTGATCGGGAGCGTCCGTCGAGAACTACTGGATCAGAGCTTTTTCTGGACTGCGGCAGATCTGGAGAAAAAACTGAAAGCTTACCAGCCTTCGAGATTAACTTAAGCCTCAGGGAAACCCCGGTATTCGTCTTATCGGGTTATTCGACAAACTGATAAGGAGAGCATCATGGAACTCGCTTCAGCTAACGCAAAGATGGAACTCGCTGTACTCAATGCGCAGAGCAAAGAATTCAGCAAGATTGACGTAATAACGGAACTTACTAATCGGGGCCTACCCCAGGAAGGCGTAACGCGAATGGAGGCCCTCTGGGATTACACCAAAATGATTGCTGGCCAGGTTTTCAACGTAGGCCGAATCATTGCTGTCGAGATCCTGAACTTCATCCGTGAAAACCACAACATGGCAATCGGCATGGTCATTGGTGCCGGCGTTGGCGCTCTAACCAGCCTTGTCCCCTACCTGGGTCCGATTCTGTCACCAGTATCGATTGCTGTGGGCGCGGTCGGGGGCGCGATCATTGGTTCTCAGCTTGATAGCGGGAAGTCCGCCAATGGCGAGGCCTTTGCAGTGGGTGAGCAACTGATCGTGATGGCCAAGAAGTTCTTCGGTCTGCTGGCAGCAATCTTCAATGCCCTGATGGACGAATTCTCAGATCGGAAAGAGGTTCAGAATGTCGCATTTGCCTAAAGACGACTATCTCCGAGCACTCGAGCGTATGAAAAACAGCTCTCGAGACAGAATCGGAATTTTGGGTGAGTTGAGTGCGGCCGGGCTGGGTGTTTCAGCGGGTGTTGCAGAGCATCCGACTATGGGTAGTGGCTCATAGACTGGAGTCGGTGGGTATGACCAGATCTGCTCGAATATAAACAAGCGGTTGGATACTTCGGATGTTCCCCGCCAAAGCTCACGGCCCCACTGTATTTGACTTCAACTCTGTTGGAGTCGACGCAGCATGCCGCCCCCAGGCAATGGAAGGTCTGCCCCTGTTTATGGGCACGCCCTTGGTCACGCCACCTATGAACGTCATCGCCCAGAGCAAACTCTGCTCTACCAACTTGTAGAGAAACACTACCCCGCCCTGGTTGAGCAATTGGAGTTTCAGGGCAAAAGTCTGCCGGCTCATGTCCATAGAGAGTTTGAAGCGTATCTCAAATGCGGTCGCCTCGAGCACGGGTTCCTGCGGGTACGTTGCGATAAGTGCCACTTCGAGCGGCTCGTGGCGTTCTCCTGCAAGAAGCGAGGGTTCTGCCCCAGCTGCGGTGCCCGCCGTATGGCCGAGACAGCCGCCCTTCTCTCGGACGAGGTATTTCCCGACGTGCCATTGCGTCAGTGGGTCATCAGTTTTCCGTTTCCCCTACGATACCTGTTCGCTGCTCACCCGCAGGCAATGGGTAAGGTTCTGCGTCTCATTTACCGGGCGATCTCGACCCACCTACTCCACAAGGCCGGACTACAACTCAAGGACGGGGCGACCGGTGCGGTGACTTTGATTCAACGTTTTGGTAGTGCACTGAACTTGAATATCCACTTCCATATCCTGTTCCTGGACGGCGTCTACGTGTGTCGCGACGATCGTTCGCCCCGCTTTCAACGCGTCAAGGCACCGAACAAAGACGAGTTGGAGGAGTTGATTCAACTGATCAGCCAGCGTGTAGGTCGCTGCCTGGAACGCCAGGGTTTGCTGGAACAGGACACCGAGAGCGCCTGGCTGGATCTCGACCCTGCTGAAGACAACGATCCTATGCCCCAGATCCTCAGCAGTTCCGTCTCCTACCGGATCGCCGTCGGCCCACAGCAAGGGCGCAAGGCCTTCATGATTCGCACCATCCGCCCGCTGGACCGACCTGACCCCGGACTGGAGCGAGTGGCCAAGGCGAATGGGTTCTCCCTGCACGCGGGGGTGAGCTGCGAAGGAAAGCAGAAAGACAAACGCGAGCGCTTGTGCAGGTATATTGCTCGCCCCGCCGTAGCCGTTCCCCGCCTCTCACTCAGCTCCACCGGCAAGGTGGTATATACCCTGAAGACGCCCTACCGGGATGGGACGACCCAGGTGGCCTTCGATCCGGTGGATTTCATGGCCCGATTGGCGGCACTGGTTCCCAAGCCCAGGGTCAATCTCACTCGCTACCACGGCGTACTGGCACCGAACCACCGATGGCGTGGGGAGGTCACCCCGGCCAAACGTGACAAGGCACCTAAGATGGGCTCAAATGCGGAAGTAAAGACCCCGATCGAGCGTCATGCTGCTATGACCTGGGCGCAACGCCTAAAGCGGGTTTTCAATATTGACATAGAGACCTGTGGCCGGTGTGGCGGGTCGTTGAAAGTCATCGCTTGCATTGAGGACCAGGACATCATCGACAGGATCCTGGCTCATCTTCGCGAGAAGGAACAGGAAGCCCCTGCCCGGCCCCTCCTGGTACCGCCAACCAGAGCGCCACCTGAGACATTGCCTCTTTTCGCTGGTAAGGAATCCAGTTCAACAGCACTCAATCAGCAAGGAAGCCACTGAGGAATTCGTTGGTATGGAGTTGTTCGTGCCAGGTTTCGAAGGTGAGCGAAAAAGATCTACAGGACCTGCAATGCACGTGCTAACCGCAGGCACTGCCCGAGTCTGTATACACGATCTCAGGTTCCGCGATTACTTTCTGGACGCCCAGTTACTTGCAACACCCCATTTATAATTCTTATACATTGCACACCAAAACCAAGCTCAAA
>JAOUCS010000071.1 GCA_029859645.1 Lysobacterales bacterium
GCTGTATTTGATGAAGCCTGGCTGAAATCACCTCGTCCCATCGACTTCGAACGGGTTCATATCCCGCCCGAAGACACCGGGGTCCTGGGCTCCCACTGGCGAACCAGGTTCGGTTTCGATTTTTTACTGCCGGATCCTGACAGGCCTACCTGGTCAGTCCGTGCGCTGAACACGATGTGATGATTCGGGATTTCATTGATGTTCAGCCACAAGGTATCCTTTTTGTTCTGTGGATAATGCGCAACAATGAAAGACACCGTGTCGTTCAGGCCCAGTGATTTTCGAAAACGTTTTACGTCACCTCGCTGGTATCCGACCACCCAGTTTTTTGACTTTATCCGGTTCCACGTCAGCTCATGCACCGGTTTCGGGAACTGCCTGGCCTCAACCAGGCTTTCAAAACTTGCTTGCGGGCAGCCCGTTTTTACGCAGAATGAAAACGTGTTCATCCATTCGCGTCAGACCCTTTTTCCTGAATCGGGGCTCCGCTGACAGGCGTTCCTCGCCCCAGAGATACTCGATTTCAAAATTCGCCTGAAACAGGTCTTGAACCTCACTGGGCGATACGGAAAAAGGCGGCCCTTTCATTTCTTCCTGCGGATAATCCAGTGTAATCAGCAAAATGGCTACACCACTCCTGATTAAATCCGTCAGCTGGCCAGTGTATGACGGACGCATTTCAGGCGGTAAGGCAACCAGTGCAGCACGATCGTACACCGCATCGATTTCTGCGGAATCCGTCGTGTTGACGGCAAAAAAATCGGCGCACCAGATTTCTATGTCAACTCCACGGTAAATCTTCATGCCGCCACGTTCGACGATTTCGCAGGACAGCTTGTTCTCAGCAAAAAAATCTTTGGCTGCGCGTTCGCTGAGCTCGATTCCGGTGACCCGGTAACCCTGCTCTGCCAGCCACAACATATCCAGGCTCTTGCCACACAGCGGCACCAGGACATGGGCCGCTTTCCTGAGTTCCAGCCGGCCGATAAACTTTTGCATATAGGTATTGAAATCCGGCTGGTGAAAGCCGATTTCACTTTTTTCCCAACGCTCGTGCCAGAATTCTGCCCGCATCCTGATATCCCTTACTGTGTTGAAGCATTGGAACATGCTTTTTTAACGGATGCCATTGGTCAATTGATCTACTATTTCCCGGTCCGTTTCAACAAGGTAAATGCTATTCTTATCGATCCCATTCTAAAACGAGATTGTGAACATGCCCGGCTTGTTACCCAACGTGGATCCCGAAGGCCTGCTGGAATATTCCGTTGTCTTCACGGATCGATCACTCAACCACATGTCCGCCGCCTTCCAGGCAGTGATGAACGATATATCAGCGACGCTCAAATCAGTGTACAAAGCCGATGCGGTAGTGGTGGTGCCCGGCGGCGGCACCTACGGCATGGAAGCGGTCGCACGGCAGTTTGCCAGCGGCAAAAAATGCCTGGTCATCAGGAACGGATTCTTCAGTTTTCGCTGGTCACAGATCCTGGAGATGGGCGACATCGCATCTGACATCGCGGTGCTGAAGGCACGAAGGCTGGCCGATGAACCGCAATCTCCCTTCGTCCCCGCGCCCATTGATGAAGTGGTGGCTCGAATACAGGCTGAACAACCTGACGTCGTTTTCGCACCCCACGTGGAGACCTCGTCCGGAATGCTGCTGCCTGAAGATTACGTGCGGGCGGTTGCCGAAGCCACCCACGCGGCTGGCGGCTTGTTCGTGCTCGACTGCATTGCCTCCGGTGAACTCTGGGTCAATATGAAGGCCAGCGGTGTAGACGTGCTGATCAGCGCACCGCAAAAAGGCTGGAGCGCCTCCCCCTGCAGCGCGCTGGTCATGTTGGGCGAGGCTGCGCTTGAGCGCATTGTCGAAACCACCAGCACGAGTTTCGCCTGCGACCTGCGTAAGTGGTTGGAAATCATGCAAGCATACGAAAACGGTGGACATGCCTATCATGCGACGATGCCCACCGACGCACTTCGCACCTTTCGCGACAGCATGAATGAAACCGGTCAATATGGATTCGACAAAGTCCGGCAAGAGCAGATTGAGCTGGGGCAGCGCGTTCGTGAATTGCTGGAGAGCAAGGGCATCAGGAGTGTGGCCGCAAAAGGTTTTCAGGCGCCAGGCGTGGTGGTCAGCTATACCGATGATCCCGAGATCCAGAACGGCAGCAAGTTTATGCAACAAGGCCTCCAGATTGCCGCCGGCGTGCCGCTGATGTGCGACGAGCCGGCGGATTACCGGTCTTTCAGGCTGGGTTTGTTCGGCCTGGACAAGTTACACAACATCGAACGGACCGTCAGGCACCTCGATGCTGCACTGACACGGATCAACGAAGCGGGCTGACCGCCGCAAACACCTGAAAACACGTGGGAAAGGATTTTCTGGCATAGTTAGATTTTGAGACCACCGGGGCAGATTATGAGGAAAAAGTTATTAATACCGCTCAATTTTCTGGCCACTCTATTTTTCTGCTCTATCACTCAGGCCATGGAAATGCCGCCTATGGGCGAGGAAGAAACAGCAGCAGCGGCGGCTGATTACCAGAAATACTGTTCACTCTGTCATGGTGCTGACCGCGAGGGCTATGCCAACGACGAGGCGCCTTCGCTGCGCTCTGAATCACTGATGCGCTCGGGCTATCCAACGCACATTCTGCATGCTGTGGCCTACGGCAGGCGCGGCACTCCCATGGGCGGCTATTTTGATGAAATTGGAGGACCGCTCAACCGTGCAGACCTGTATCGCCTGATTCGCTGGCTCAAAGAGCAGGTCGGTGTCGATTTTATCGACCTGCCATTGGAACCCGTCAGTGGGGATGTCGAGCTGGGCAGAGAGGTTTATGAAATTCACTGCGCAGTTTGTCATGGAGATAATGGTGAAGGAGACGTCGGCCCGGCCATTGGCAATCCGGCCATGCTTGCGCTCACTACCGATGCCTTTTTGAAGTACGCGATAGAACATGGCCGGGACGGAACGCAGATGCCCTCATTTTCCGACACGCTGACCGTAGACGAAATCAACGGTGTCACGGCTTTTCTGCGCTCACGGTCCAGCGGTTGGGCGGTGGAAAAACCGATTTTGCGCTCGCCACCTCCGGTCGACGAATACGTCCTCAATCCGAACTCGCCCCCGCCGGAATTTGAACTCAAGGATGGCGCTTACATCCTGTCTGAAGACCTCGATCGGATTCTGCGGGAAGAAAGGCGCCTGGTGCTGCTTGACACCCGTGTACCGTCGATGTGGCAGATGGCCAATATCGAAGGTTCTGTACCCATTCCCTACTACACCGGGAATTTTGACGGCGTAGCAAAAGACCTGCCCAGGGACGGCACCTGGATCGTGATCTATTGCGAGTGCCCACGGGCAGCCGCCGAATCGGTGAACTTCAAATTACGCGAACGGGGATTCAAAAATACCGCGGTGCTCTGGGAAGGCATCCAGGGCTGGGTAGCGCTCGGCTACCCGGTATCGGTCGGCGAGAGTCTCTGGTCCGGCTCCTTACCCTGACCCGGAATTCCAGGACCTGAAATGACCCGGGACGTCAAAAAAATCCTGCTGGGCGCAAGCCTGTCGGTGGTCATTCTGCTGTCTTTTATCGGGTTGGGCGTTCTGCCGCTGAACCTTTTTTTCCTCAAGGCCACGATCAGCGAGGCCGTCCGGGATCATACCGGCGCCGAGCTGGCAGTTGAAGGCCCCCTGAGGCTGCAACTGGGTGCGCGGCCCAAGCTAACCGCCCGAAAAGTCACGCTGCGCTGGCCGGATGAGGCCCGTCCACTGTCTGCCAGTATTGAGGAGCTGTCTATCCAGACCCGGATAGCGAGTGTCCTGCGCGGCGACATTGATCTGGAAAACTTGACCGCCGATGGCATTGTGATCGATCCGGGTACAGAAGAACTCCGCGACAGATTGCCGAAGAATCTCCAGCTGGAAGCCTCCGCCCCGCTTAATGAAGCGCTGAAAGCCGAGCTGCAAGGACTGCTTGCGAATCAAACCTGGGCCCTGAGCCTGCAGGGCGCCAGCCTGGACACGCTGCTGGCGGCAAAACAGGAGTATCCGTTGAAGGCCGGGCTGAGCCTCCCCGGTTCCGGCCTGGATTTTGACGGGGTGATCCTGCTCCCCTGGACCGCGCCTGGCATAGACGGCCAGCTTGCCTTGCAATCGACTGACTTGTCGGCATTGCTTTCGCAGCTGCGCCAGGACCTGCCGGGGCTGCGTGAACTGTCCCTGCTAGCTGATATCCAGTTGACCGAATCATTCGTTCAGCTCGATGGGCTCCGGGCAGAGCTGGATGATTTCACTTTCACCGGGTCAGCAAAGGTGCGTGACTGGTTATCCCGGCCCTGGTTAGACTTCAGGGTCAGTATTCCGCTGATCGACCCGGCGAATCTTCCCGGCATCGACAGGGATGAAAAGCCGGCCGATCCGGAAAACCCTGTCGACTTGCAACCCCTGTTCGATCTGTTGGCCGGAATTGACGGCCAGGCAGAAATCGAGGTCGGCCAGGTTCACCATACCGACTTTCCCATCCGGAACCTGGCTGTCTCTGCGAGCCTGGACGCGGGGCGCCTGGCCATCGAGCAAGCGACCGCTTCGATTTCCGGCGTCGATGTGTCCGCGCAGGCTTCGCTGGATACTTCCGATGCCTGCGCCAGGCTGGAGACTTCGTTGCGTATACCCGAACTGGACCGGGTCGCCCTCTCTCCGCTACTGGAGAAGGATAGCCCGATTGAGGGGCGCCTGGTGGACGGCTGGTTGTCAACCAGCAGTTGTGGCGCCTCCCCGGGCGATCACCTTCAAAGTCTGGAAACAGCCTTCACAATCGCATCGCTGGAGCTGTCCGGAGCGGACGAAGACTCCCTGGCTTTCAACAACATCGATGGCGCTTTGAATTGGCAGCAGAGTGGCCGGCTTGCCTTCGAAAGCGAATTGATCGGCGAAGCTTTGACCTTCTCCGTCCAGTTCGGGTCCGTGGTGCAAATGACTTCCGACGAACTCTGGCCAGTAGCACTGCAGGCCCACACGGACAGCATCGAACTGGAATTATCCGGACAGACAGCGGCCCATGAAACCGGTCTGATCCTGGACATTTCGCTGGCGGCCCGGGCAGGAACATCTGACATCAGCGGTGAACTCGCCTGGAGCGGCTTAGACAGTGGTTTGCCATTGAAAGCAGACTTTAGTTCGAGGCTGCTGAACCTCGGGGAATTAGAGGCACTGCTGGTCAATGATGATCAGGAAGAACCCGGTTCCATCAAGGACTGGTCGGACATTCTGGACGAAAGCGAGTTGATCGAGCATTGGCATGGACCGCCCAGCATCGACGTGAAACTTGCGGTGGACCAACTCAAAGGAACGCGGTATGAAATAACCAGGATAGGGTTGGATGCCCATCTCGAAGATCGCCGGCTTACAGATGGCCGCATGCAGGTGCATTTTGAAGGGGTGGAATTGGCAGGGCTGCTGAATGCAGACATGCGTCAGCATACGGTTTTTTTCGATTACCAGGTCAGCCTGAAAAACCTGGATATCGGCCGCCTGATGAAGTCGATGGAGATCTCCGAAACTGTCAACGCCCATGTCGAGCGGGCAGATATTCATCTTGAATCACAAGGCGCAACCCTGCGTGAATTGGGCCATAACATGCAGCTCGACTTTGATTTACAGTCCCTGAAGTATTCGTTCGAGGCGGGCCCGGAGAACCGTCCGTTCGACATAAATCTCTCCGACGTGAGCATCACCGCCAGGCCGGGTTCGGACATGGTCTGGGAATCCAGGGGCTCCCTGAACGGGGTTCCGCTCAGCGCCTGGCTGAGAACGCCAAACCTGCGGGAAACCTTTGATCAGAATTTGCCGTTACCGGTGCGGTTCATCTTAAAAAGCCGCGACGATATCCTGATGTTCGACCTGACCCGCCACCCCGAATCGGCAAGCGGCCAACGAACGGAGATTCTGGTCTCGGGCCGCTATACCGGCGAGGATGACATTGACTTTGCCAGCCTGCCTTCGCCGCTGGAAGACTATTTTTTCAGCACCGACCTGCTCATCAAGAACAAGGCCTACCTGGCCTCGGATATCGAAATCCGCGTAGGCTCCAGCAACGCCACCGGCAAATTCAGCATTCGCCCCTCCGGAGAAGGTTTTCACTTCGAATTGGACAGCGAATCCACTTTTCTGGAAACAGATGACCTCGTTCGCTGGGTACAGGAGTTCCGGGAGGCCCGGGACGCTATCTCCGGCTCCCAATCCGCTGGTCCGGAAACCGCCCATTCAGAAACCCATAATGCGGACGAGGCACCCATCAACGTTGGGCTGCTAACCCTGGGCAATCAGTACGCCGAGGAGTTCATCGGCGACAATTCCTGGGATGCCAGGGTCAGCATACGGGAACTCAGATCTTCCGGAAACCTGCTGGGTGATGCCGAGTTCCGCTTGCAGTTGGACGGCCATGAAACCATCCTGGACCCGGCGACGATCCGTCTCCCGGGAGGGAATGTCACAGCCCGCTACAGCAGTATTGGAGACAGCTCGGGCTGGGACTCCAAGCTGGATGTATTTATTGAGCGGCTGGAGTACGGTGGTTTGTTGCGTCTGTTCAAACCTGAGTCCGCGGCCAGCGGCGAGGTTTTCGTCGATGCATCCTTGCGCTCACACGCTGTGAGTCACGAAGCGGCTGTCAACCACCTGCAAGGAACCATCGACCTGGCCGTTTTCCCTGACGATATAGAAGCGGGATTCCTGGACCTGTGGGCGTCGAACCTGGTCTTCGCACTGTTGCCGGCGGGTGACAATCAAGAAAAGAAAATGAACTGCATGGTTGCGCGTTTCGAAGTTGAGAATGGCGTCATGAAATCCAAACAAACCTTTCTCGACTCAACCGACATCATAATCCGCGCTCGCGGTGATATTGACCTGGCGAACAGGCAGCTGGATCTACTCGCGGCTCCGCAGGCAAAAGTGGAGAAGTTCCTGAGTGTCTCGTCGCCGATCCAGGTAAAAGGCCCCTTTGATGACTTTAAGGTCGGAGTCGCCCCCGGCGGCTTTGTCATGACCATGATCCGCTGGTACTACGGGCTGATCTACGTGCCCTGGAAATGGCTCACCGGTGAACGGTTTCCAGCGGATGGTATCGCCACCTGTTACAAAGCGATGAATTGGGAACTGCCTACAGAGGCCAGATAATCAGCAGCATCGGCACGCTGATCGCGACCACCAGGATTTCCATCGGTAAGCCCAGTTTCCAGTAATCGCCGAACCGGAAGCCTCCCGGCCCCAGTATCAGGGTATTGTTCTGGTGCCCGATGGGTGTCAGAAACGCGCAGGAAGCCCCTATCGCCACCGCCATCAGGAATGTGTCGGCACTGGAATTGAGCTGTGCGGCCGTGCTGATCGAAATGGGCGCCATCACGGCCGCGGTAGCGGCATTGTTCATCAGGTCGGATAGCGTCATCGTCACCACCAGGATGATGATCAGCGCGATCACAGGGCTGCCCCTTGCAACCGTGTCGAGCAGCGAGCGCGCCAGCAGGTCGGCGGCACCTGTCGTCTCCATCGCCACGGCTACCGGAATCAGTGCGCCCAGCAATACGATCACCGGCCAGTCGACGGCGTCGTAGAGTTTCCTCAGCGGAACGACTCTCAACAACATCAGCGCCAACACGCCGGTTGCGAACGAAATCGCTGCCGGCAGCAGTCCAAATGCTGCTCCGGCGATGGCCAGCATCATCACGCCAACGGACAGCATGGTCTTTTTCTTGTCCGGAATGGCAATAGAGCGCGCAGCCAGGGGGACGCAGCCGAAGCTGGAGGCGAAGCCGGACAGGGAGCCTGGCTCACCCTGCAATAACAGCACGTCGCCCGCTTCGATCGGCGTGAACCTCAGTCGCTTGACCGAGCGCCTGCCGGTGCGGGATATCGCGAGCAGGTTCAACCCATAGCGGGTTCGCAGGCTGACATCGCTGGCGGAACGGCCAATCAGGCGCGAGTTGGGCATGACAGCCAACTCCTGCAAAACGGTCTCCTGCTGCTCGCTCCTTTTGTCTATCTCATCGGACCCGGATTGGTCTGTCGACTTGCCACTTTCAGCATGCTCCTCCAGCACCAGGCCCAGGCTGCTGAGTGCGCCGGAAAGGGCTTCCGGATCTGCTTCCATGATCAGAATGTCTTCCGGTTGCAATATTCGCCGGACATTGGGCGTGGACACACGGAAATTGTTTCGAATCATCCCAATGATCTGTGCGTCGGATTCCTCGAGAATTTTTTCCACGTCCCCGACTGTTTTACCGGCCGCCCGCGCGCCTTCCCTGATCCGGGCTTCCACCAGGTAAGCGCCGGTATCGAATCCTTCTGCACCTTTCTGTTCTCTGCCCGGTACGATGCGCCACCCGGCAAGAGCTGCGAATAAAACGCCGGCGACAGCGACGAACAGGCCTACGGGTGTGAAGTCGAACATGCCGAAACTCCCAGCCCCGCTCTGTGCCCGGAACCCGGAAACTATCAGGTTGGGAGGTGTGCCGATCATGGTGGTCATGCCGCCGAGGATGGTGCCAAATGCCAATGGCATCAACACTTTACCCGGGGGAATTTTCAGGCGCGCCGATATCTGAATTGCGATCGGCATCAACAGCGCAAGGGCTCCCACGTTGTTCATGAAAGCTGAAAGCAGCGCGCCCAGGGCGGTGATGGCTGCAATGGTCATAGTCGGACCGGCCGATGCCGGCAAAACCCTCTGGGCGAGCAAATCAACCGCTCCGGTCGATTGCAAACCCCAGCTCAGGATGAGTACGCATCCCACTGTAATCACCGCTGGATGACCAAATCCTGAAAACGCAGATTCAGTCGGTACAAGACCTGCGAAAACACAGGCCAGCAAGCAGCCAAGCGCGATGATGTCGTGGCGCCAACGCCCCCAAAGGAACATCGCGATAGTCGCAGCGAGTATGGTGAGAATCTGGATCTGGTCTGCAGTCATTGAAAATACAACGCTCTGCCTGCTCCTGTTACAGTGCTGAAAGTATAGGCACAAAGCTCCCGCCAACAACAGGTTCCGGTTATCCAATTGAGTACTATGGATACCTCAATTATTCTTTATCTTGACCAAAAGCAAGTACCACCCTGAATTTGTCTGGCAAAGTGGACTGTCAAAATTAATGAATGCTCTCAGGTTCGGGAGAGATTTCAATGTCTAGCAGCAATACATTTTCCAAGCTATTCGGACAATCGCCATTCACGGCATTGCAGGAACATATGCGCGTGGTGCAGGAATGCGCCGCGGAAGTTCAGCCACTGCTGAAAGCCCTTGCTGCCGGCGCTGTTCTTCTTCACCCTCAAGGGAATGTTCGGTTGATAGCCCATCCCTGTGTGCCGCCAGCGGGAGCCGGTTTCCCGGCTCCCCCTCTTTCAATCCAGACCATCAGGAGCAGGCAATGTCCGAAACACCCGTGACGCTACCACCGGCTACAGAAGGGCTGCCTCAGCGAATTCTGGCGGCGGTTGATTTTTCTGAAGACTCACGAGCTGCACTGATTTGGGCCTGTAGATACGCCGAATGCACGGAATCTGAACTGTATGTTTTGCATGTTGT
The DNA here is from genome assembly GCA_029859645.1 of Lysobacterales bacterium. Lineage (GTDB taxonomy): Bacteria > Pseudomonadota > Gammaproteobacteria > Xanthomonadales > SZUA-36 > JAHEFT01. The sequence continues at coordinate 9,591 of JAOUCS010000071.1, forward strand.
ACACGACCCGGTTTCCAATCCCGGCTTCTATCGCCGAACCCCTGAAGACTCCATGCAGCCCATGAGCGAGGTGGCCGAAAAGATGATGGAGCAGTTCCTGGCCGATACCGCGGAACAGCATCCTGAGCTGGATGTCCGGGATACCGTCATCACGCGATATGTGAGTGGATTGCCACCTACCCGAATCGTTGAAGTGGCCAGTCTTCTTAAGGCAGACCTGATTGCAATTGGCCGCAGGGGTACGACCGAACTCCCCCACCGGTTGCAAGGTTCTACCCGCGAGCGCGTCGTTGAACTGTCGGAACCACCCGTCGTGGTTGTCGGAACCAATGATCCGGACAAGCCCAGCAAGAAAGAAAAAAAACGCCTGGAAAAACAGCTCAAGAAAGAAAGGAAACAATTGAAAAAGACACTGAAATTACAGCAGTTGCTGGACTCAGAAGACAGTGACGATGGATAGTCCCCTGGCGTCTTTTGGCCTGTGGGCGGGGCTTTTTGGAGGCCTGGCGCTGTTCCTGTTCGGCATGGATGTGATGACGCAGGCGCTCAAGTCAGCCGCCGGCGACTACATGAAGGACATCCTCGGCAAACTGACCCGGAATCGCTTTGTCGGTGTGGGCGTGGGTGCCTTTGTCACTGCCATAATCCAGTCGTCATCCGTAACCACCGTGATCCTGGTAGGGTTCATTTCCGCCGGCCTGATGTCGATGTCGCAAAGCGTTGCAGTGATCATCGGCGCCAACATCGGCACGACCATCACGGCCCAGATACTCGCCTTCAAAGTCACCAAGATCGCACTACCCATCATCGCCGGCGGCTTCTTATTGTCTGCGACCGCCAAGTCCAATCAGTGGAAACAGGTCGGCATGATCCTGCTGGGGCTGGGCCTGGTGTTCTACGGCATGAGCATCATGAGTGGCGCGCTGAACCCCCTGCGCAGTTATGAGCCCTTCGTTCAGTTCATGATTTCCATGCAGAACCCGCTGCTGGGCGCGGCTGTGGGCGCCCTGTTTACGGCGGTGGTCCAGTCTTCCTCGGCAACCACGGGCATTCTGATCGTGATGGCCTCGCAGGGACTGATCGGGCTGGAATCAGCCATCGCCATCGCCCTGGGCGCAAACATCGGTACCTGTGTCACGGCAGGCCTGGCTTCCATCGGCAAACCTCGTGAAGCCGTTCGGGCGGCAGTCGTTCATACCCTGTTCAATGTGGCCGGGGTTTTACTCTGGATCGGTTTCATTCCCCAGTTGGCGCAACTGGCGTACTGGATCTCTCCCACTGCACAGGGCCTGACCGGAACGGCCCTGCTGGCCGCGGAAACCCCGCGGCAGATCGCCAACATTCATACCTTCTTCAACATCGCCAACGCTTTTCTGTTCGTTGGCTTCACGACCCAGATTGCCCGGCTGGTCGAATGGCTGATCCCGGACCGCCCGCTCAAACCCCAAAAAGCAATGTTGCCGAAGTACCTGGACGACGACCTGCTGGATAATCCTTCGATCGCGCTGGAGGCTGTTCGCAACGAACTGAAAAGAATGGGTAAACGGGTTCGCAAGATGGTCATGGACATCATGCCGATAGCCATCAGCGGTACACGCGAAGACCTGGACCGGATAGCGGAAATGGATAAGGTGGTGGACGCGCTACACCATTCGATTATTGAATACCTCGGCCAGATCAGTCTTGCCAATCTGTCGAATAGGCAATCAAAGGAACTGTTGCAACTGGTCGAAATCGCCAACGCACTGGAGCAGATCGGTGACCGCATCGCGACCGGCATGGTGACTTCGGCAAATAAGCGCATTGACGAGAATGTAGTCGTTTCTGCAGAAACCGCCCGGGTCCTTAACGATTACCATGCGATGGTCGTTACAGCGCTCAAAGATGCACTCAAAGCAGTCTCTACGCAGAATTCCACACTGGCCAAACAGGTGCGCCAAAGCAAGAAAGAGTTCACATCGCGTTCCCGTGATCTGATCGCGCACGGCCTGGACCGGCTGACCGCTGACGAGCCAAATCGCCTCAACACCTATGCCCGCGAAATGGAGATCATGGAGCTTCTGGACATTGTCTTCGCAATTGCGCGCAGAATTGCCCGAACACAGGGCTGACAGGGCTTTTGCGCTTGTCACAAGCCTGTCATAATCAGGGAGTATCTTGGTACGATTCACTCGAATTATTACAGGAGCATGACATGCCCAAGCGTACTCGTCTATCTATCCTCTTACTGCTGGCAAGCGCAGCCCTGGTTACGGCCTGCGGTGGGGGCGAACAGCGCCAGGTTATTCAGAACAAGGGGTCCGACACCCTGGTGAACGTGGCCCAGGCCTGGGCCGAGGCTTACCAGACCGTCAATCCCGTAGTTGTAGTGGCGGTCAGCGGCGGTGGCTCCGGCACCGGTATCGCTGCCCTGATCAATGGCACGGTAGACATCGCCAACGCCAGCCGCGCCATCAAGGACAAGGAAACGAAGTTGGCCAAGGATAACGGCCAGGACCCCGTCAAACACGTCGTGGGTTTTGACGCGCTGGCCGTTTACCTGCACGGTGATAACCCGCTGGATGAAATCAGCATCGAGCAACTGGCGGAAATCTATGCAGATGGCGGAACTTATCTGAATTGGGGCGATCTGGGCGTTGAAGTGCCCGGTTGCCAGGACCAGGAAATCGTCGTGGTCAGCCGGCAGAATAATTCCGGCACTTACGCATACTTTCGGGAAGCTGTTTTGGGCGACAAAGATTTCAAATTGGGAACGCGTGACATGCACGGCTCCAAGGATGTCGTCGACCTGGTCGAAAAAACCCCCTGCGCCATCGGTTACAGCGGGCTGGCCTACGCCACCGATCATATCAAGATGGCCTGCGTCGCGCAGGAAACCGGCGGTTCCTGCACCAATCCCTCCGTCGCCACCGCGGTTGATGGCAGCTACCCCATCGCCCGCCCCTTGTTCATGTATACCAACGGTGAACCCACCGGAGTAGTCGGCGATTACATGAACTGGATCAAGAGCAACGAAGGCCAATGTATTATCCTTGAGAAAGGCTATGCACCAGCCATCGAGGCCAACTGCGGCTGAACGAAACCTGCATGGCCCCCGTTGCGGGGGCCATGCCTGAACCTACAAAAACTGTCGGGAATCTGAGATGAGCCATCTTGAAGAACGTATGGAAGCCGACCTGAACTACATCCGGGACTGGTTGTGGAATATCGGTGAAGATGTTGAAAAAGCCCTTCGCGATGCGAAGAAAACCCTGATCCTGAGGGATTCGGACATGGCTTACGATGTCATTCTCGGCGACCACCCCATCAATCGCGCATCCCGCCATTGTGATCGCCTGTGCCACACTTTTATCGCCCGCTACCTGCCCGGAGCAGGCGCACTGAGAGAGATGGCGTCCACCATCCGGATCAATGTCATCCTTGAGCGAATCGGCGACTACGCAGTCACGATTTGCCGTGAAGCCTTGCAGCTTGAAGCACCACTTCCCGAAAAATTCTCTGCCAAGATCGATGCGATTGCTGATGATTCCATCGAAATACTCGCGGGTGCCCGCAGAGCCTTCAAGGAAGGAAATGCCGAACAGGCCATCGCCCTGATGCAGGCCGCCAAGCGCATGGAAGGCCGTATGGACGGCTTTTACGATGAACTGTTTGCTGAAGACGACCGCATGGATGCCACCACCATGATGGTCATCTTCGTCGTCTTCAACATGTTCAAACGGGTCGCCGACCAGGCCAAAAATGTGTGTGATCAGACCGTGTTCGCCACTCGCGGCATTGCCAAGCTGCCCAAAGTGTACCGGATCCTGTTCCTCGACCAGCCGGGCTCCGGACTGGGTCAGCTGGCTGCGGCCATCGGTCAGAAAAACTTTCCGGATACGGCCGAGTTCACCTGCGCTACTCCAGGTGTTACGGAACAGCCGCCCGATGCACTACTTGAATTCCTGGCGGAAACCGGTCTGCCCGATGCCGACCTGGCTACCGAGCGACTGGAAGGGCTGGAACATGATTTCTCGGACTACATCGTATTGATCAGCCTGAGCGGCCGCGTTTCAGATTATGTAGACAAGGTGCCGTTCCATACATCCGCCCTGAACTGGTCGTTGCCGGAAAGTGGCGACCTGGCGGGACATTACCGCCAGTTACGGAGCCAGATCATTGACCTGGTAACCCTGCTGGCCGGCACCGAAACGACGCAGGCCTGAGTTGATGGAACAACCTGCCCAGAACACGTCTTCCGGCGTGGACGCCAGTTTCGATCAACTCAACCGCGACTGGTATATCGACAAGGCTGTCCAGGTCCTGGTTTTCCTGGGTGGTATCTCGGCAATCGTGTTCATCATTGGAATTTTTGTCTTCATCAGTAAGGAAGGCTTCGGATTCCTGGTCGGTGACTTCAATTTCAAGGAGTTTTTCTTTTCCCCCAATTGGCGCCCGACATCTGAAAGCAAGGAAACCTTCGGTATCCTGGCGCTGGTTGCAGGTACTGCGAGCGTCACCGGCCTGGCCATGCTGATTGCCATTCCCTTCTCTCTGGGCGCGGCAATCTTTATCGCTGAATTCGCCAGCGGCAAAACCCGGGAGTTCCTGAAAATCACGGTTGAGCTGCTGGCCGCCATTCCATCCGTTGTCTGGGGTTTCATTGGTTTGGCGATCATGAACCCGATCATCATCGAAACCTTCAATGTGCCCGTCGGCCTTAATGTTTTGAACGCCGGTGTCATCCTCGGCCTGATGGCCGCGCCGATCATGACCTCGATCGCGGAGGATGCCCTGAAAGCGGTTCCAGACCGCTACCGGGAAGCCGCCGAAGCAATGGGCGCAACGCGCTGGCAGGTGATTTACAAGGTAGTGCTACCGGCCGCCAAGAATGGCCTGCTGGGCGCCGTCCTGCTCGGTGTGGGCCGGGGGTTCGGTGAAACCATGGCGGTGCTGATGGCCACCGGGCACTCGATCAATATTCCGACCAGCGTGTTTGATTCGGTGCGTGCACTGACCGCCACTATTGCCGCTGAACTGGGAGAAACCGCTGCCGGCTCATCGCATTACCAGGCGCTGTTCACGATTGGCATCTTCCTGTTCATCATTACTTTCATCATCAACCTGGCGGCCGACCTGATCGTCCGCGGTGTACGCAAGGGGTGACGAGAAATGTTTGAAGCGACACAGCTTAACCGCAAGAACAAAACCCGCCAGAGAATGTTTTCGATTGGCCTGGGCTCCATGACCGGGTTATTGATTTTACCGGTTGCCTTGATCATGGGCATGCTGATCTACAAGGGTGCCCCGGTCATTTCCTTTGAATTTCTATTCACCAGCCCCACCAATGGAATGACCGCCGGTGGAATTTTCCCTGCCCTGCTCGGCACCGTCCTGCTGGTCATTGTCGCCCTGCTGGCATCGGTTCCCCTGGGGGTCGCTGCGGCAATTTATCTCAGTGAATATGCGCCCGACAACTGGTTCACCCGCGCGATCAACCTGGCCATCATCAATCTCGCTGGTGTCCCATCCATCGTGCACGCGCTGTTCGGTGTGGGTGCTTTCGTCATCTTCTTCAAGTTCGGCACAAGTATCCTGGCCGCCAGCCTGACCCTGGCCATCATGACTCTGCCAGTGGTTATCGTGGCAACCCGGGAATCCCTGCAGGCGGTGCCGATGGCCTTTCGCGAGGCCTGCTGGAACATGGGCGCCACGCGCTGGCAGACCATTCGCAGCGTGGTGCTGCCCAACGCCATCACCGGTATCCTGACCGGTGTCATTCTCGAGGTATCGCGCACTGCAGGTGAAACCGCTCCGATCATGTTTACCGGCGCCGCCTTTTTCCTGCCGCTACTGCCGCAGGGCGTGTTTGACCAGACCATGGCGCTGTCACTGCACCTGTTCGTCGTGTCCACCCAGGTACCGGGTATGCCGGAGCAACTGCCCTTTGGCGTGGCGCTGGTGCTGATCTCGATGGTGCTGATAATGAACAGCCTGTCCATTGCATTGCGCATGTACCTGCGGGGCAAGAAGAAATGGTAAAGCTGGGCGTCAAGGATCTGAGCATCAGCTATGCGGGCGAACGCGTGCTCGAAGGTGTCAATTTCGACATTCAGGAGCATGAAATTTTCGGCATCATCGGGCCCGCCAATGCCGGTAAAACGTCTTTTCTCAAGGCCATCAACCGGATGGACATGTTCAATACTGAAATGACGGTTGATGGTGAAATCAGGTTCAACAACGTGGACGTGAGCAAAATTCGCAATGTCTATGGCTTGCGGCGGCGGATTGGTGTTGTCTTTCCCCTGCCGGTCGGCCTGCCGCTGTCGATCTATGACAACGTGGCGCTGGCGCCGCGCCTGGGCGGTCAAAAAGACAAGGCAGAACTCGACATCATTGTGGAACGCTGCCTGACCCGCGCTGCTTTATGGGACGAAGTCAAAGACCGGCTGGACTCTCTCGGAAGCATGCTGTCCGGCGGGCAACAGCAACGCCTGACGATTGCCAGGGCGCTTTCCCAGGATCCTGAAATGCTGATGCTGGATGAATTTTCCATCGCCGTGGACCCGGTTACCACGATGCGGATTGAAGATGTACTGAAAGAACTGCGCAGCGAGGTCACCATTATCCTGGTGACCAACCTGGTGCAACAGGCTCGCCGGCTTGCCGACCGAACGGCTTTTTTCCTGGGCGGACGTTGCGTTGAAGTCGGGGTCACCGAAGACCTGTTCACAGGTGAAGTCCAGGACCAGAGAACGCGTGACTATGTTGAAGGGAGGTTCGGCTGATGAATCAACCGGCGACAGACCAGGGCTCCAGCCTGGCCATCAGAACGCAAAAACTGAATCTCTGGTACGGCACGTTCCAGGCCCTGTTCGATATTGACCTGGACATCAAGCAAGGCATCATCACCTCTATGATCGGCCCGTCCGGTTGTGGCAAAAGCACCTTTTTGCGCAGCGTCAACCGGATCAACGAACGTCTCGGTTATGTCCGGATCACCGGCAGCATCGATGTCATGGGTGAGAACATCTATGACCCGGACGTGGAGCTGATCCAGGTTCGCAAACAGATTGGAATGGTGTTTCAACGCCCCAATCCCTTGCCGATTTCCATCCGGGAAAACGTACTGTTTGGGCACCGAATTCACAATGCCGGGCGCAAGACCTCAAAAAGTGAAAACGACGACATCGTCGAAGACGCGCTGAAAACCGTACTGCTGTGGGACAAGGTCAAGGACAAGCTGGACCAGAAGGCTACTGCCCTTTCCCTCGAAGAACAGCAAAAACTCTGCATTGCGCGCCTGCTGCCGGTCAAACCCGGCCTGCTGCTGATGGACGAACCCTGCTCCGCGCTGGATCCGAAAGGTACCGAGGCCGTGGAAGAGCTGATCTGGGAACTGCGCGGCCAGTACACCATCCTGATCGTCACCCACAACATGGCCCAGGCCCGCCGCGCCAGCGAAGAGTGCATTTTCATGCTGATGGGCAAGGTGGTGGAACATACCGAAACCGGGCAGATGTTTGTGACCCCGCAGCACAAAGAAACTTCCGACTACATCGAAGGCCGCTACGGCTAGCTATCGTTGAAGCACCGCCAGCATCAGCGCAGCAATGCGCTGATCAACAACACCCAGGCGATGATCACGACCGGGCCCAGTAAACCAATCAGAATACCTCCGGGCCTCAAATCCCGGGTTTGAATTTCACCGGTGCTGTAGGCCACGGCATTGGGCGGCGTGGAAACCGGCAGCAGCAGCGCGCAGGAGCCGCTCAGGCCGATGATCAGGCAGGTTTCCAGCTCCCTGCCCGGCATCAACGCAACAGAAACCGGCAACACCAGAGAAACGGTTGCCGTGTTACTCATGAAATTGGACAGGGTCACGGTGACCAGCGCCAGTGCGCCGAACACCAGCACATCCAGGTCAAATACGGTGAGAAACTGCAGCGAAGCTGCCATTCGGTCAGCCAGGCCTGTATCGACCACCGCTGCGCCCAAAGACAATCCCCCGGCGACCAGCATCAGGGTATCCCAGGGCAGACCGCGCACATCGGCAGCGCCCAGTACCTGGGTCATCGTCAGGCCCACGATTGGAATCAATGAAATGGCCGCCACGTGAATGCCGTGCAGCGGTGTCGTCATCCACATGACGACGGTCGTGACGGAGAGCACCGCTACAATGACACGGTCCCGTTTGCCAGGTAGCTCAGGCTCTTCCGTAC
>JAOUCS010000180.1 GCA_029859645.1 Lysobacterales bacterium
TCGGTCGGCCGGCCACCGGATGGGACTTCAAGACCGGTCAGCACCTTGATGAGCTGTTTTTCGCCGCCTTCCGGGTAAATGGTAGTGACTTTGACAACGTCTATATCGTTTGCATCAGAACGTTTCACGGCGGCGGAAAGCGCCTGGTCGACGACCCCCATCTGGTCTTCGATTGCAATCACGGTTCTGTTGGCGCCGATGGCTTTTTGCAGAATTCGTGCGCCCAGCACAATGGAGTCCGGCTGTTCACGCATCAACATCTCGTCACAGCTGATATAGGGTTCGCATTCCGATCCATTCAGCACCAGGGTGTGAATGCCACGCTCGCTGGCCTCACTGACCTTGAAGTCTGTCGGAAACACCGCCCCGCCCAGTCCGACGATGCCTTTTTTCCGGATGATATCGACCAGTTGGCCGGGCTCGGCATGCTGCCAGTCGCTGAGCGGATCGAGTTCAGTCCACTGGTCGAGCCCGTCCGGTTTGATGACGACGCACCGGCCATCTTTTCCTGATGGATGGCTGTTGGGATGCAGTGCGATTGCGGTGACAGTGCCGGAGGTGGGCGCATGGATATAGCCACTGCCCAGCTGTGAGAAGCAACCCAGTACATCGCCCTTCAGGACATGCTGCCCGGCGCTGACCAGTGGCTCCGCCTGCTGACCCGAGTGTTGCAGAAGCGGAACATAATAGCGGGTAGCCAGAGCAGCCTTTTCCACCGGCGTTTCGCAGGACATCTTTTTATTGTGTCTCAGCCGCAGACCACCATGAAAGTGATACAACTGTTCACCGGCATGCCGTGCCAGGTGATAAGGATCAGATTGGTTCACGAGACACCCATTTCGAGCGCATTGGCTGGATGGGGCCAGCTCCATTCGCCGGCCGGTGGTCCCTGGGTGACCATTTCGATGCAGTCTACCGGGCAGGGTGGCAGGCACAGGTCACAGCCAGTGCATTCAGCGGCGATCACGGTGTGCATCTGTTTCGATGCGCCCAGAATCGCATCCACTGGACAAGCCTGGATACAGAGCGTGCAGCCGATACAGGTTTTCTCGTCGATCACCGCAACGGTTTTTGGTTTCTCTTCGCCGTTGTCGGGATTCAGTGGCAATGCTTCCACGCCCAGCAGGTCTGCCAGCGCCTTGATACCGGCATCACCGCCTGGCGGGCACTGGTTGATGTCTGCTTCCCCGACGGCAATGGCTTCGGCATAAGGTTTACAGCCAGGGTAATTACATTGCCCACACTGGGTTTGAGGCAGGATTGCATTGATGCTCTCAACAACCGGGTCTTCCTCGACCCTGAACTTGCGTGCCGCCCACCCCAGGCCCAGGCCGAACAGGCTTCCCAGCAAAGTGATTGAAATAATTGCAGTCAGCATGGTGTGCAGGACCTCACAACCTCGCCAGGCCGGTGAAGCCCATGAATGCCAGCGCCATCAGACCGGCCGTGATCAGTCCTATCGGTGCGCCGCGGAAGTGCAGCGGAACGTCAGCATACGCGATCCGCTCACGCATGGCGGAAAACATCACCAGGACCAGACCGAATCCCGTTGCTGCGCCAAACCCGTAAAGTGCGGATTGCAGCAGGTTATGTTGTTCCTGCACATTCAGCAGGGCAACACCCAGCACCGCACAGTTGCTGGTGATCAGTGGTAGAAAAATACCCAGGATGCGGTAGAGCAGTGGACTGGTCTTGCGCATGATCATTTCCGTCAACTGCACAACCGTCGCTATAACGAGGATGAATGAAAGTGTCGAAAGGTATTCCAACCCCAAGGGCTGCAGCAGGTAACGGCTGAGCAGGTAACTTGAAATCGATGACAACGTGAGCACGAACATGGTCGCCACGGACATACCTATGGCGCCTTCGATCTTGTTGGAAACGCCCATGAACGGGCACAGCCCCAGAAAACGCACCAGGACGAAATTATTCGCCAATACTGTGCTGACCAGAATCAGGAAATACTCGGTCATGAACGAGTTCAGGTTACTCGCATGCCCGGCCTGGCGCCGCTATCAGGCTCCAGAACATACAAATCGCCACCGCCGGGGCCTGCTGCCAGCACCATGCCTTCGGAGGTGCCAAAACGCATTTTGCGAGGCTTGAGGTTGGCTACCATTACGGTCATTCGACCTTCCAATTCTGACGGATCATAGGCCGACTTGATACCGGCAAATACCGTGCGGGTCTCATTGCCTATGTCCAGTGTCAGCTTCAGGAGTTTGTCCGCTTCCGGGATTGATTCCGCCTGCAGAATCCGGGCGACTCGCAGGTCCACTTTCAGAAAATCATCGATGGTGATCTCGTCCGCCAGCACTTCGATTGGAGTTTCTTCAACGTTGTCCGGTTCCGTGGCGGCAGGCTGCAGAGATTCCTTCGATGCTTCGATCATGGCAGCAATCTTCAGCGGGTCGATGCGCGTCAACAGTGGCTGGAAGGTGTTGACTTCCACGCCCGTCAGCGGCTGATCCATGTTGCTCCAGACACTGACGTCCCGACCGAGAAAGATGCCGGCCCGGTCAGCGGTGAAAGGCAGCACCGGTGCAAGATAAGCCATCAGTACACTGAACAGGTTAATGCCCTGGGTGCAGATTGCCTGGACCTGTTGCTCCTTGCCTGCTTCCTTGATCTGGACCCAGGGTTTTTCTTCGTCGATGTATCGGTTGGCCTCATCGGCCAGTTTCATGATGCGGCGAATCGCGGACTGGTAATTACGGTTTTCGTAGTCTGCTGCAATTTCAGCCCGGGCAGCGACGAAATGCCGGAACTGATCCGGATCCGGCAGGGAATCGGACAACCGCCCGGCAAACCGCTTGCCGATAAAGCCTGCGCAGCGACTGGCGATATTGACGACCTTGCCGACCACGTCGGAGTTGACGCGTTGCACAAAGTCCTCGAGGCTGAGATCGATATCCCCGGTGCCCGGGCCCAGCCGGGCGGCAAAATAGTAGCGCAGGTAATCCGGATGCAGATGGTCCAGGTAGGTGCGTGCGCGGATGAACGTACCGCGTGATTTCGACATCTTGGCGCCATCCACGGTCAGGAAACCGTGGGCATACACAGCGGTGGGCGTACGCATTTCCGCGCCCATCAGCATCGCTGGCCAGAACAGCGTGTGAAAATAAACGATATCCTTGCCGATAAAATGGTAAACCTCGGCCGCGGAGTCCTGCCGCCACCAGGCGTCAAAATCCAGACCCTTTCGGTCGCACAGTTCCCTGAAACTGGCAATGTAACCTACCGGGGCATCGACCCACACGTAGAAATACTTGTCTTCGGTGCCCGGGATGCGAAAACCGAAATAAGGCTCGTCCCGTGAAATATCCCAGTCACGCAGGCCGTCGATAAACCATTCCTGCAGCTTGTTCAGAATCTCGGGCTGCAAAGCGCCCGAGTTCATCCATTGTTTCAATGGTTCTTCGAAATCAGCCAGGCGGACGAAAAAATGCTCTGATTCCTTCATCACCGGCTCGCTGCCGGTCACTGCCGAGCGCGGATCGATCAGGTCGGTAGGCGAGTAAGTGCTACCGCAGGATTCGCAGCTGTCTCCATACTGGTCGGGCGTCTTGCACTTGGGGCAGGTTCCGCGGATGAACCGGTCGGGAAGAAACATGCCTTCCTCTGAGTCATAGAGCTGCTCGATAAAGCGCCGCTCGATGTAGCCGTTCTGATCGAGTTTCAAATAGATCTGTTCGACCAGTTCGCGGTTGTAGTCACTATGGGTCGAAGAGTAATTGTCAAAACTGATGCCGAAGTCCCGGAAGTCAGACTTGTGTTGCTCGTTCATCATGTCGATCAGCTCTTCCGGTGTCTTGCCTTCAGCGCGCGCCCACAGCATCACCGGCGTGCCATGGGCATCGTCGGCCCAGGCGAAATAGCACTCATGGCCTTGTGAACGCTGGAAACGTGCCCAAATATCCGTTTGGATATATTCCAGCATGTGGCCGAGATGAATCGCGCCATTGGCATAGGGGAGCGCACTGGTGACCAGGATTTGTCGTTTGTTGTCTGTCATAGGTATCTGCCGGGTTGGCTGCAGCTTCAATGGGCTGAATTGCAAATTATGTCATGACCGTGGTTCCCGATCGAGAGAGAAAAAATATACAATGGTTCGCTGCATCCGCCCGGCTAACAGAACAGGCCCCTAAAGCATGACCCGACTTTCAGAACAATACGTAAAAGACCTGCTTGCAGGAATCAACGATCCCAATTCGGATACCGACCTTATCAGCCTTGGCTGGTTGCGTGGCATCGGCCTGGACGGGCAGAGAATCTCCGTCGATTTGCGAGCGGGGTACCCGATCGATGGCATCAGGGAGTCACTGGTTGCGGAGATTGCGTCCCGGCTGGAATCCGATCCTGAAATTGAAAAAGCGACCATCAGCCTGGACTGGAAAGTCGTGCCGCACGTCGTCCAGGGCGAACTGAAGCCGCAGGATCAGATCAAGAATATTATCGCCGTTGCTTCAGGTAAGGGCGGTGTCGGCAAATCAGCCACGGCGGTCAACCTGGCCCTGGCTTTGCGGGCCGATGGAGCCCGGGTAGGGGTGCTTGATGCGGATATCTACGGGCCCAGCATGCCCCGCATGCTGGGTGTTTCCGGCAACCCGCAGACAGAAGGAAACCGGATCATTCCGCAAAGGGCACATGGCCTGCAGGTCATGTCGATCGGATTCATGGTGGAGGAAGACACACCGATGATCTGGCGCGGCCCGATGGTCACATCGGCCTTGCAGCAATTGCTGACTGAGACCAACTGGCAGGGCCTGGATTACCTGGTCGTGGATTTGCCTCCCGGAACGGGTGATATTCAGCTGACCCTGGCGCAGAAAGTGCCGGTAGCCGGCTCTGTCATTGTCACAACGCCGCAGGATATTGCATTGCTGGACGCCCGCAAGGCCGTGCAGATGTTTCGCAAGGTCAATATGTCGGTGCTTGGAATTGTCGAGAACATGAGCACCCATATCTGCAGCCAGTGCGGGCATGAAGAATCAATTTTTGGATCAGGTGGGGGCAACAGGATGGCGCTGGAATACGAGGTACCGCTGCTGGGCCAGTTGCCGCTGGCGATGAAGATCCGATCAGACCTGGACCAGGGCATGCCTACCGTTGTTTCCGACCCGGATTCCGAGCTGACGCTTCGTTACCGGGAGATCGCGAGGAAAACGGCTGCCCGCCTCGCCACTACTCCTCGCAACCTGGCACTGAACATGCCACAGATCAACATCCTGAATACCTGAGGAACGCATTGTGAGCATCAAATCTGACCGCTGGATCCGGCGCGTGGCCGAATCCGACCGCATGATCGAGCCTTTCGAGGCCGGCCAGGTCCGCCAGGCTGAGAATGGTGGGCGCTGTATTTCCTACGGTACTTCAAGCTATGGCTACGACGTGCGCTGTGCCCGGGATTTCAAGATTTTCACCAATATCAATTCTGCGGTCGTGGACCCCAAGCATTTCGATGAGAACAGTTTTGTCGAT
>JAOUCS010000072.1 GCA_029859645.1 Lysobacterales bacterium
TTCGGTGTTGTATACGAGTTGGCGCCTGATAATGTCATACCAGTCGTTGCCGGCCATGCCATGTTCAGGCGTGTGAGCGCCCGTGAACAGCGTTGCGTGACCGGCAGCGGTGGATGTCACCAGGTGTTTGAAATGAGCATCAGGGTAGACCGTGCCATGGTCGAAAAAATAACGAAACCCGGCGGGTCCGAGCCGTTGTTCAAACCGTCGGGGCATTTCGCCGCGGAGTTGGTCGATAGTGATCATCAACACGAGGTCAGGTTGTCTTGCCGACAGCGGGCTGCCGTAAAAAGCTGCGCATAGACAGATCAGCAAGCCAATACATTTGAAACTGGATTTCATGGTTACAGTTGCCGCGGTTTTCTAGGCAGAAATTCCCGCACGACGCAAAGGTAACTCCCTGACCCGTATCCCGGTCGCCGCATAGATCGCATTGGTGATAGCTGGCGTCGCGGGGGCAATGGGGGGCTCACCGAGGCCCATCGGCGGATGGTCACTCTGGATAAAGTGGCATTCGATCTCTGGCGCCTGGTTGAATCTCAGCAAGCCGTAATCGTGGAAGTTGCTTTGCTCGGTTGCACCGCCAGCAAAGGTGATCTCCAGTTGTGCGGTGCTGAGCGCGTCGACCACACAGCCCTCCACCTGGTTCCTGGCGCCACTGAGATTGATCACCGGCCCCACGTCGATGCCTGACCAGACTTTTTCGACCCGGATGTTCGGTCCATCGGCCACAACCTCGGCGACATGTGAGACAAACCCACCGTGATCAAAATGGAACGCCATGCCAAGACCCCTGCCGGGCCCGGCTGAGCGCCCCCAGCCGGCTTTTTCTGCGGCGATGCGCAGGGTGTCACTGGTGCGTTTCAGGTCCAGGGGAGGTTCACCGAAAGACCGCGACAGCAGGTCCAGTCGGAATTCCAGCTGATCGCGTCCGGCGGCCTCTGCGACCTCATCAAAAAAGCCCTGGTAGGCAAAACAATACGCCGAATGACCGGGTGAACGCCATGGGCCCGTGGGCACGTGGGTTTCAATCAAGGACTGCCTGAGGCGGAAATTGGGCACCAGGCCGGCGGGATAGTGGTCAGCGCTGAGGCCGGCACCGGAAATGGTTTCTCCGCCATTTCCGAAGGTGATGAAATGGTGGTCGAAGGCCGACATTCGTCCGCTGTCGTCCAGACCGGCCCGGAAGTGATGCCAGCCGGCCGGCCGGTAGAAATCGTGGCGCATGTCGTCTTCACGGGTCCACTGCAATTGCACCGGGCGTTTGACCGCGCGCGCAATCCAGGCTGCCTCGACCATGAAGTCACTCCTGAGCTTGCGGCCGAACCCGCCCCCAATCCGGGTCAGGTTGACGTGAATGCGGTCCTGAGGGATATCCAGGACCCTGGAAACCAGCGCCCGCCCGGATTTAGGATTCTGCGAGGGCGCCCAGATCTCCATTTTTCCGGACTCCTTGAATACAGCGGTGCAGTTTTGTGGTTCCAGGTTCGCATGCGAGACAAAGGGGTAATAATAACTGGCCTCGACGATTTTGGTTGCGGATCCAAGGGCCTCTTCCACGTTACCGTCATGGCGCATCGTCTTACCCGAACCGCCGGCCAGGCTGGCTGCCTGGCGGTCGAAATCAGCCGTTGAATCAGAATGGCTGGTATCCCATTCGACTTTCAGCTTGCTCCGGGCGGAGTCGGCCTGCCACCAGCTCTCGGCAACGATCGCAATCCCGGGCAGCAGCCCGGTCAGCTCGTTTGTACCATCAACGACGAAGGCGTGAGTGATACCCGGCAGACTGCGAACTTCATCAATATTTGCGTTTTTTACCTTTCCTGCGAACGTGGGGCACTTTTCATAGACGGCATACAACATACCCTCGAGCCTGACATCTGCCCCAAAAAGCGGTTGCCCCGTCAGGATCTTGTGGTTGTCCACGCCAGGGACGAACCGGCCCAGCAGGTTGAAATCTTCGGGTCTGCTTTTGAGAGAAAGAGCCGCAACATCCGGAACGGGCAGCGTCGCTGCTTTATCCAGCAACTCGGCGTATCGAGCTGATTTGCCGGAGCCAGCATGTCTTATTGTTCCACTGCTGGCGCTGCAGTCCCCGGCCGGGACTCCCCATAGAGAGGCAGCGGCTTCCCTGAGCATATAAAGTGCGCCGGTGCCGGCAATGCGCAGGTCGTCCCAGCCATCGGGTGTCCCCCTGCTACCGCCGACCACCTGTCGGCCATAGCGGTCATCCAGCGGAGCCTGCTCGACCCTGACGTCCTTCCAGTCCACTTCCAGGCATTCAGCCACGACCATTGGAAAAGCTGTCTTGACGCCCTGGCCTGCTTCGGGGTTCTTGCTGACGATCGTCACAGTGCCGTCATGATCGATCCGGACATACAGGTTGGGCACCCAGGTCTCATCCTTACCGCCGCTGGCAAGCGATTGACCTCCGAAGCCCACGCCAACCATCAGCGCTCCGGACGCCATCAGCGATACTTTAAGGAAAGAGCGCCGGCTCAGATCTGTGTCTGTTTCACGGGTTTTCATGCTGGCTCTCCTGCTGCGATTTCGAGTGCAGCTCGCTTGATGGCCTTGCGAATGCGAAAGTAGGTGCCACAGCGGCAAAGAACGTTGGACATGGCCTGGTCGATATCTTCATCGCCGGGATTTGGGTTTCGCTCCAGCAAGGCCGCAGCGGTCAGCACCTGGCCGCCCTGGCAGTAACCGCATTGCGGCACATCTTCTTCATCCCAGGCTCGTTGGACCGGGTGATCGCCATTGGGGGCCAGTCCCTCGATGGTTACGATCTCCTTGCCCTCCAGCTTGGCTGCGGGCAGCCTGCAGGACTGGGCTGGCCGACCGTCAACCAGCACGGTACAACTGCCGCAAATTCCAATACCACAACCGTACTTCGTGCCTGTCATATCCAGCTTGTCCCGCAGTGCCCAGAGCAAAGGCATGTCCGGTGGAAGATCGAGAGAGTGGATTTGGCCGTTGATCGAGAGTTTTACCTGGTTCATAACGCTTCCTGGCTAAAATGATGGACCTGTTAGCGGAAATCTAGCACGAAGCGTGTTAATTTCTCAGGCTACAGGTCAATTAATCTAATCTAAGACAAAAACCGGAGGTTGAGCACTTGAAAAAGAGGAAGCTGGGGAAAAGCGGCCTTGATGTTTCGGAAATCGGCCTCGGCTGCTGGCAGTTGGGGGGTGATTTTGGCCCGCTGGACGATTCCCGGGCGCAATCGATTCTTGCAGCTGCCGCTCAATGCGGTATCAATTTCTGGGATACCGCGGATGTTTACGGGGGCGGGCGCAGTGAGCGTTTGATTCAGCAGTACCGCAGTGAGCATGACACGGATGTTTTCGTTGCAACCAAGGTCGGCCGGGATGCCAGTCTGTATCCCAATGGATATTCAAAGGCGAAGGTTCGCGCAAACATCGAGGCATCAGCCAGGCGATTGGGCACTGATGTGCTGGACCTCGTTCAACTGCATTGTGTGCCGCCTGAAATCCTGAAAGCCGGTGACCTGCTTGGCTGGATGGAGGATTTCCAGGCAGAGGGGTTGATCAGAGCGTTTGGGGCAAGCGTCGAAACGCTCGATGAGGCGATGGTAGCTGCCAGCCACCCGGGTTTGGCTTCGCTGCAAATCATTTTTAACCTGTTCCGTCAGAACGCGATCGATACCCTGTTTCCGCTGGCGGCTGCCAACCAGGTCGGGATCATTGTGCGCTTGCCACTAGCCAGTGGCGTACTGAGCGGCAAGATGAGCCTAAATCATCAGTTTGACGATTCAGATCATCGTCACTACAACCGCAATGGTGAATTTTTCAGCCAGGGAGAAACGTTTTCGGGCGTGCCATTTGAGACGGCGCTTGGTTTTGTCGAGGAATTACGGGCCTGCCTCCCGGACGGCATGAGCATGGCGCAGATGGCCATGCGCTGGATCCTCGATTATCCTGTGGTCAGCACCGTAATTACCGGAGCAAGCCGTCCGCAACAGGTCAGGGAAAATGCCGGCACCAGCGAACTGGCGCCCCTGGGGCAGGAATTGCACGAAAAACTCGCCGGTTTCTACCGGGAGCATGTCGAATCCACGGTGGTCGTACCGATCTAAAAAGTTTATCCAGCCCGAATGCCGGGAAGAGAGAAGTCGATGAGAGTAATGGTCCTTGCAGCACTGTTGATGGTCAGCCCGCTGAGCGCTGACACCGAGTCGGACATCAGGTCGGCCCTGGATTATTTTGCGGAAACCTGGAACGAAGGCGACCTGGAGGCTATTCGAGGCTTTTACCATCCTGATTTTGTGCTGGTTACTGACGACGGTGTCATTCCCCTGGCGCAGAGAATTGATGACCTGGAAGATATTGCCAGGGCCGGCGAGGACCGTGGCGAATTAAAGTATGTCGATGTCAGCGTGCAATCTCTGGGAGAAAAGCATGCCACGGCATATGGAAGAATCAGCCTGGCTTTCAAAGACGGTTCAGCTTTCAATAGCTGGTTCACCAGTGTCTACCTGAAAACACCTTTTGGCTGGAAGGTGATTTTGACGCACAACTGACGTAGCGTGGACCCGGTTACGCTGGCATTTCTGTTTGGCGGCCTTAGCGCCGCGTCGTTGCCCTTAGGCGCTGCCACCGGTATCTGGTTGAATCCTGGATTGCGCCTGACGGCCGCGGTCATGGCCTTTGGTGCCGGAGCCTTACTGTGTGCGCTCACGCTTGAACTGGTAGTGCCCGCGCTATCACATTTTCCGGATGATCGCGTCGAGGGATTCAAGTGGCTGGCCATCGGAGCGATGACAGGTTGCTTGTTGTTCATAGGTTTGGACCGTGCCTTGACCGGAATGGGTGGCTATTTACGCAAGCATTCAACCATTGTTAATCGCCTGAAACACCGTAAAAAAAAGCATTACGAGCAAATCCTCGACAAACTCTCGGTCATCGACGTGATGGTCGCTTTACCGCCCGATGAAATTCGTCGCGTGGTCAGTGATATTGAAAAGCGCACGTTTCGGGCCGGTGAGTTAATCTGCCATGAAGAAGATCCGCTCGACGCATTGTTCCTGATCGAGTCAGGCACCGTGCATGTTTTGCCGCACTCGGAAAATGGCGTAGAAAAGCAGGCCGTCATCCTCGGCAAGGGCGAAGCATTCGGTGAAATGGCGCTGGTTACCGGTGTACCCGCCATCGAGCGCGCGGAGGCGGTTGAAGATACTGTCGTCTGGGAAATACACAAGGACGACTTCAACGAAGTCATGGCCGTTTCTCCGGGCCTGCAAGAGACGATCAAAAGCCTGGCCACCGCGGACCAGGCCGGTGAAACGGCGCCAAAGATTGAAAAAGCACACTCCTCCGCCTGGTTGCAGGCTGCATCGCAAAACCTGGAAACGGAACTGGGCAAGCCTACTGAAGCTGAGATCATGCTTGAAGCCAGGCGGGAGAAGAGGGCAGGCAGCAACGTGGCGCTGGCGATCTGGCTGGGCATTGCGCTCGATGGTATCCCGGAATCCCTGGTCATTGGCGGTTCGATGGAGGGAACATCCGTCAGCGCGGCGTTGATCGGTGGATTGTTCCTCGCCAATTTTCCGGAAAGCATGTCCAGTGCATCCGTGATGAAGAAGCAGGGGACACCGGCGCTTCACATCATAGGTATGTGGCTGTCGCTGATGATCATGACGGCCGTTGGCGCCGCAATGGGTAATGTTTTTATCGCCGAAGCGCCGCTGCATTTGCGGGCCGTACTGGAGGGCGTCGCTGCAGGCGCCATGTTGGCCATGATTGCCCAGACCATGTTACCCGAAGCCTTCGAGCATGGTGGCTGGTTGACCGGCCTGATGACGGTGGTAGGATTCCTGGCGGCGATCTGGATGGGCACACTGGGGCACTAGCTGCCGCAGAAGAAAACAAATTCCGGCATTTATCAGGACGGTAACACGCTTTAGATCAAGGTGATTTCGCCGGATGCCGGGTAATCTGACGCTGATTATTGATTGGAGGTTGTCCGAGATGGAAAAATCCTTTAAATGCATTGTCATGGGCGCCGCAGGGCGCGATTTTCATGTCTATTTGTCCTTCCTGAAGTTCCATCCGGAATTCAGGGTGGTTGCCTTTACCGCGACCCAAATACCTTTTATTGATCAGCGTGGATTTCCGCAGTCCCTGGCGGGGCCCTCCTATGATTCTGACATTCCAATTTACGACGAATCAGAACTTCCCCGGCTGATCAGGAAGCATGAGATCGACTTCGTGTTTTTTGCTTACAGCGATATTTCCCACGCAGAACTGATGCACAAGTCCAGCCTGGTGCAGGCTGCGGGGGCCAGCTTTGTGATGTTGGGTCCTGATCACACGCAGCTGCTGTCGAGCAAACCCGTGGTCAGCGTGACGGCAACCCGGACAGGGGCAGGAAAAAGCCCGCTGACGCAATGGCTGGCGCGTTTGTTGACCGGGGAAGGCAAGCGCGTGGCGGTCATTCGCCATCCGATGCCATACGGCAACCTGGAGATGCAACGCGTGCAGCGGTTTGCCACCACGGCAGACCTGGTGGCGCACGAGTGCACGATTGAAGAACGTGAAGAGTACGAACCTTACGTCGATATGGGGATTCCGATTTATGCCGGCGTCGATTACCAGGCTATCCTGGACGAGTCCTCGCGTGAGGCCGATATCGTGCTATGGGATGGCGGCAACAACGATTTCTCGTTTGTCAGGCCCGACCTGGACATCGTGGTTGTCGATGCATTGCGAGCTGGCCATGAAATCGACTATTTCCCCGGCGAGGTCAACTTCCGCCGGGCGGATGTACTGGTAATCAGCAAGGCCGGGTCCGCGGAACCGGGTGCACTGGAAGGTATTCGTCAACGGGCGGCGGCTTATAACCCGGATGCTTCACTGTGCACTGCCGACCTGGAGATCGAGGTTGACCAACCCGCTCTGCTGCAAGGGCAGCGTGTATTGGTCATCGAAGATGGTCCAACAGTTACCCATGGCGGCATGTCTTTTGGTGCGGGCTCGGTTGCGGCAGATCGTGCCGGAGCAACACCGGTCGACCCGAGACCTTATGCGGTCGGCACGATCCGCGATACGTTCGAGGCCTATCCCCACATGAAACGCATACTGCCGGCAATGGGTTACTCAGAAGTACAGCGCGAGGCGCTGGCCGAAACCATCAACGCTTGCTGTAAAGCAGAAAAAGTGGGATGCGTTGTCGATGCCAGCCCGGCGAGACTGGATCTGATGCTGGACCTGGATGTTCCCATGGTGCGCGTGGTCTATCGCTTCCGGCAATTGGACGGGCCTGCCCTGGATGACCTCGTGAGGCAGCAAATCTAACCGTATCCCGGTCAGGCCAGCACCAGGCAGGTGTCATACTCTAATGCACTGACAGCCGCCGAAAATTCGTCCTGCTCTGCCTGCTTGACCTGGGTGAAGGCCTCTCTGAGTTCCGCACCCAGGTAGCGGGCGATAAAATCGGAGTCGCGAAAAGCCTCGAGCGCCGCATCCCAACTGGAGGGGAGGGTCGCGCGGGGTTTTTCCGGCCCGGCCTTGGCTGGTGCGTCCGCCTCCAGTTGGTTTTCCAGTCCGTGCAGGATGCCGGCCAGGATCACCGCCAGGGAAAGATAGGGGTTGGCGTCTGCGCCGGCAATCCGGTGTTCAATGCGCCTGGCGGCGCCATCTCCATTGGGAATACGCATCGCAACATAGCGGTTTTCATAACCCCAGGTGGGCGCCAACGGTCCATGCACGCCTCTTCGCAGGCGGCGCCAGGAATTGAGGTGGGGTGCGAAAATCAGCATTGAGTCAGCCATCACATCAGCCAGGCCGGCGATGGCATGCCGGAGCAGTTCACTGCCTTTTTCGGTGCCATCGTCGAAAATGTTGCTACCGCTCCCATCCAGGATGCTGACGTGCGTGTGAAAGCCATTGCCGTCCCGGTCGCCAAACGGCTTGGCCATGAAACTGGCGATATAACCATGCTTGCGCGACACGCTCTTGATGACCTGCTTGAGCAACTGGGCGTTATCCGCAGCCTGCAGTGGATTATCCACATGATGGAGGTTCAGTTCATACTGGCCGGGCGCCAACTCCTTCAGCAGCCCATCCAGGGGTACGGACATGGTCGCACAGGTTTCTCGAATCTCATGCATCAGCCTGGCGGATTCCTGCATGACTTCGGTGCTGTATAGCTGCCCGCCGATCCGGCAGGAGCCGTTAGCCCGTGTTGCGGGAATTTTGGGTTTGCCTTCACTGTCCCGGCCTTCATCGAACAGGTAAAACTCCAACTCTGGAGCACACACGGGGGTTAATCCGCGTTGCTGGAATTTGCTGTAAACCTGTTTCAGCGCGACCCTCGGATCAAAGCCCCAGGGGGCGCCATCTTCGGTATTGAGCTGCAGAAAAACCTGTGCGGTCGGCCGGCTCAACCAGGGCAGGATTCGGGCCGTTTCCTCGATCGCTTCGCAGATGCCGTCACCGTCGCCGGTCGCTTCACACAGCGCAGGTACGTCGCGGCCCCAGATATCGGGCGTAACGGCCGTCAGTGGAATCTTGAACTTTCCATCCAGCAACTTTCTCGCGCCTGTTGCCGGCACCCACTTGCCCCGGTAGACACCGTTCAGATCCGAAAGCACCATTTCCACGGTTTCGATACCGGGGTTTGCTTCCAGCAAATTCAGTAATGCGGAGCGTTTCATAAAAGCATTCCTAATTGTGATTTGGGCGGTTCGCTGCTAGTCTGCCGTGATAAACATAACGAGATAAGCGTGATGGCAAAATACGCGAATATTACCGGCTGGGGCAAGTGCATGCCGCCTGCCGTGATGACCAACGAGGACATGGCCACGGTCCTGGACACGACCGACGAGTGGATTAAAACGCGTACCGGCATCAGCGCAAGGCGTGTATCCCACGTGCCAGTGAGTGATCTTGCGGCGGTGGCAGGACATCGGGCGCTGGCAGCCGCGGCTGTTGAACCCGAAGAAGTCGATCTGTTGATTGTGGCGACCTGTACACCGGATACGGTTATTCCCAGCACCGCCGCCCACGTGCAAAAAAAGATGGGTGCAGCTAACGCGGCAGTAATGGATCTGAATGCCGGGTGCAGCGGCTTCATTTACAGCCTCGAAGTGGCTACTGCCATGATCCGTGCAGCCGGTTACAAGAAAGCACTGGTGATCGGTGGTGAGCGTATCACCTGGTTTCTGAACTGGTCGCTGAGGGATACCGCGGTGTTGTTCGGAGACGGCGCAGGCGCCGTTCTGCTGGAAGCCGGTGAAGAAGAAAACGGTCTGCTGGCAAGTCATTTGGGTTGTGAGGGAGAAGCGCTCGACGCTTTGCTGGTGCCTAATTTCGGCACGGCCGGCGATCGCTTTATTGAGGATTATCACAAGTTCAATGTCAGTTTCGATGGCCGTGAAATTTTTCGGCGGGCAGTTCGGGGCATGGCGCAGGAAATCAAGCTGGTGTTGGCAGAGCTCGGTATGACCGATCAGGATATCGATATCATTATTCCTCACCAGGCAAATGCCCGGATCATCGAATCACTGGCACACCACCTGTCGGTGCCGATGAGCCAGGTGGCTTTGAACATCCAGCACTATGGAAATACCTCGGCGGCAACCATCCCGGTCGCTCTCTGCGAACTGCTGGAAGAAGGCAGGATCAGGCCGGGTGACAATTTGCTGCTGGCAGCATTCGGGGCCGGACTGACCCGGGGAGCAGGATTGATTCGATGGGGTGACCGCGTCACACCTCTGGCAGAAAGTGACGTTGAATTAGCGCCCTGTGACCAAACTGCCCTGGAAATCATGAGTGACGCAATCAAGCACACGGGCTAAACAACTTCAAGATACCCTGCAACCAACCGTTTTTGACGGCTGGCGCTCCATATCCATATCGCTTTACATGACGCTGGTTGGTTACGCCGTGCTGGTCGGTGTTCCCGTGATCAGCACCGCCTGGGTAGAACTGCTTGGCTTTACCGAAGAGCAGGTCGGTCGCGTGGCCGGGGCGGACCTGGGTGGTTTATCGCTTGGCGCCGTGATCGCCTCGTTGCTGGTTGCCCGGATGAACCGCCGCCTGTTGGTACTGATCAGCGTGGCCATCGTCATCATCAGCAATGGCCTTTGCATGGTATTCGTCGATTACGACACCGTGTTATGGCTGCGGGTGGGGGCTGGGGTTGGCAGCGGAATCTACACGGCGGTTGCGGTCGCGACGCTGGGCGGCAGCAGCAATCCGGCGCGGGCTTTCAACCTCATGCTGTTTGCATTCGCGTTTTCCCAGGCGCTGGAGATGCAGGTGCTGCCAATGCTTTCGATGAACGGGATCTACCTCGCCTTTATCGGCTGCTATGTGGTCGGGCTGCCTTTTCTGCACTGGGTGCCAGCCCGGCCATTATCCCCGAAAGAACCTGCGGAAGAAGCTGAGAGCCGATTCCCGAACGTTCCGAATTACATTCCCTGGCTGGTACTGGCAGCCATTTTCTTCACCTATATCAACATTGGCTCCTACTGGACTTATATTGAACTCGCAGCGCTGGACGCCGGTATCAACGACCAGTACGTGGGCCGCCTGCTGGTGTGGACCTCGCTGTTCAGCCTGGTTGGCTGCGCGGTGGCCACGGTGATCAGCAACCGCTTTGGCCTGGCGCGACCCCTGTTGATCGCGTTGTTCAGCATGGCGATGGTGGTTGGAATGCTGAGCTTTGGCATCACCGATATGAACATCCTGGTCAGCATGTTCAGCTTCAACCTGCTGTGGATTTTCGTCGACGTGTACCAGATGGCCACGGTGGCCAATGTAGACCGGACAGGGGCTTTCGCCTCGCTGATGCCGGGCGCCCAGGGTCTGGGCCAGATTGTCGGTCCCAACCTGGCAGCATCGATCATCGGCGCCGGCATGGGATACAGCAAAGTGTTCATCATGTGCTCCAGCGCAGCATTAATCGGCCTGGTGATATACGCTGTAATGTACATAAGGCTGCGCAAAACGATTCCTGCGCTGGCCAGGGCCACGTGAGTGCACTGCGAGGAGGTTTGTCATGATTACACTGTTCTGGTGCCCCCAAACCCGGGCTTCCCGAATTCTGTGGTTGCTCGAAGAAATGAACGAACCGTTTGAAGTCAGGTTGATTGACATACGAAAGCCAGAGGCTCGGGCTGACCCGGATTTTGCAGCGGCCAGCCCGATGAGAAAAGTGCCGGCAATCATGGATACCACGCCTGCGGGTACGGTCAGCCTGGCAGATTCCTCCGCTATTGCGTTATACCTTTGCGACCGCTATCCGGCTTCTGGCCTTGCGCCGGCCATCGATGATCCTGCGCGCGGCAAATTTCTCTACTGGATGACGTATTCGCCAGGTGTGATCGAGCCTGCGATGATGGAACGTTTCACCGGCATGGAAGTTTCGAGGGCCTCCTCTGGTTGGGGTAATTTCGATAGCATGATCGAGGTGCTGGAAGACGGGTTGCGGGAAGGTCCCTGGCTGATGGGTGAAAAATTCAGCGCTGCCGACGTGCTTGTCGGCTCATCCGTTTACTTTATGAAGATGTTCGGCATCCTGCCGGACAGCACCATTCTCAGCGAATACGGCGACCGCTGTGCCGAACGCCCGGCCTGCGTAAAGGCGCTGGCCAGGGACAGCGAACTGGAGGCCTGAGAAAAGGCTCCCCGGGCAACCAGGGAGCCTTTCGCAGCTTAGTTTGCCAGGGCAGCGTGCGCTGCGGCCAGTCGCGCAATGGGCACGCGGAAAGGCGAACAGGACACGTAATCAACACCCAGTTGGTGACACAAATGGATGCTCTTGGGATCGCCACCATGCTCACCGCAGACGCCGATTTCAAGCGATTCACGGGATTTACGCCCTTCATCGATCGCTAACTGCATCAACCGGCCTACCCCCTCGGGATCGATGCTGGTGAAGGGGTTGTCGGTCAGCATGCGGGTCTGCAGGTAATGCACCAGGAATCCGGTCTCGGCATCATCGCGCGAGATGCCGTAGGTGGTTTGGGTCAGGTCGTTGGTGCCGAACGAGAAAAACTCCGCCGTACCCGCAATTTCACCGGCGGTTAACGCTGCTCGCGGAATTTCGATCATCGTGCCGAACATCATCGGTACTTTGACACCCGTTTCGGCCATCACTTTCTTTGCGACTTTGGTCAACGGCCCGACCATTGCATCCAGTTCTCCGACATGGGAGACCAGCGGAATCATGACCTCGGGATGGACGTCGATACCTTCTTCGGCACAGCGTGCGGCCGCTTCGAAAATCGCCCGCACCTGCATCTTGTACAGACCCGGAATCAGCATGCCCAGGCGCACGCCACGGGTGCCCAGCATCGGATTGGATTCGTGCAGGGATTCGACCCGTTCCAGCAGGTGGGTCTTGGCCTCGATCTCCTCGAGTACGGAATCCATTTCCTTCAAAGAGGTCACGTGCTGCATCCGCAGCTTGAGATCGGTCAGTTCGAGCATCAGTTCATGCATGGACGGCAGGAACTCATGCAGCGGCGGATCGAGCAAGCGGATAATGACCGGCTGGCCTTCCATTGCCCGGAAAAGCCCCTCGAAATCGCTGCGTTGCATCGGCATCAGGCCGGCGATGGCCTCGTTACGTTCAGCGGGGTTACCGGCCGTGATCATGCGTTGCATGATGGGCAGGCGATCTTCGGCGAAGAACATGTGTTCAGTGCGGCACAGGCCGATGCCTTCGGCACCGTAATCACGAGCGCGTTGCGCATCATTGGGGTAGTCCGCATTAGCCCGAACACCCAGTTTGCGGAATCCGTCAGCCCATTCGAGAATTTGCAGCAGGTAAGGATCTTTGATGTCCGGCTCCACGGTCGGCAGGTTAGCGTGATAGATGTGGCCCATGTTGCCGTCAATGGAAAGGTATTCACCTTCCTTGATGACCAGGTCCTCACCAACCTGCATGCGGTGGTTGTCGAGATCGATTTCGATCTCTTCAACGCCCACCACGGCAGGTTTGCCAAACTGGCGGGCGACCAGCGCGGCATGGCTGGTGCGGCCGCCCTTGGAGGTGACCACGCCCCTGGCGGCGAGCATGCCGTGGACATCGTCCGGCCGCGTCTCGGGCCGCACCAGAATCACGTTCTTACCGTCTTCGTTGGCCCAGCGTTCGGCCAGGTCCGGTTCGAAGGCGATCACGCCGACAGCGGCGCCGGGTGAAACGTTCAGTCCGCTGGCGATGGGTTTGACCTTTTTAACGGCATCCGGATCGAGCTGCGGATGCAGGAAAAAATCAACCTGGTCCGGTTTCACCCGCTGCACGGCTTCTTCGCGGGTGATCAGGCCTTCGTTGACCATGTCGACCGCGATGCGGACTTCCGCCTGGGCAGTGCGCTTGCCGTCACGGGTCTGCAGCAGCCACATCTTGCCCTGTTCGACGGTGAATTCCATGTCCTGCATGTTGCGGTGGTGTTTTTCGAGCTGCGCGGATATCTGCTGCAATTCCTCGTACATTTCAGGCATGCTGTCGCCCATTTCGGCGATGCGCAGGGTCTGGCGCGTACCGGCAACGACGTCTTCACCCTGGGCATTAATCAGGAAATCACCTTCCAGGTACGGTTCGCCGGTGGTTGCGTTGCGTGACATGAACACACCTGTCGCGGAATCTTCACCGAGGTTGCCGAACACCATGGTCTGGATATTGACCGCGGTGCCCAGGTCATGGGCGATGTTGCTGGCGTTGCGATAATCAATGGCCCGTTTGCCGTTCCAGGATTTGAACACGGCCTCGGTAGCCTGGCGCAACTGCTCCTGCGGATCCGACGGGAACTTTTCACCGGTGTACGTGCGAATGATCTTCTTGAATCGCTTGGTCACTCTTTTCCAGGCTGCGGCGTCAAGCTCGGTGTCGGCTCTGACGCCGGATTCGCGGCGCTGAGCGGTAATCACCGCTTCGAAAACCTCGTCTGGCACACCCATGACGACGCTGCCGAACATGTGTATCAAGCGGCGATAAATATCCCAGGCGAAGCGTGGCCGGTGCGCGCGGGTGGCCAGCACTTCGACGATTTCGTCGGTCAGGCCAATATTCAGAATGGTGTCCATCATACCCGGCATGGAGAACTTGGCGCCTGAGCGGCAGGAGACCAGCAGCGGATTGTCCGGATCGCCGAATTTCTTGCCGGTCTGTTTTTCCAGCGCAGACACCGCCTGCAGGATCTGTTCCCAGGAATTGCCGGGAAACTCTTCGCCGGCGGCCAGGTAGTCATTGCAACCTTCAGTAGTGACGGTAAAACCGGGAGGGACCGGGATACCCAGTCGCGTGGCGTCCAGCAGGTTGGCGCCTTTGCCACCCAGCAGGCCGCGAACGCCTTCCCAGTCGCCATCATATTTGGCGGTGGCTTCATCGAACTCGTTAAAAAGGTATACGTATTTTTGTGTGGATTTTTGTTTCGACATGTGTCGTCTCCGAAGGCGGAATTTTCAGTGGCAAAGCATACCAATATATGATGACAAAACTGCCTACATATGTTGACTCAGGTCAACTGGACAGCGTGCGTTTCGCTCAGGCACTATAGTTCGCTGCTGTAAGTCTGTTTTTTCTCAATTAGAGGTAAAAAAATGTATCGATTTCTGCTGATGATTTGCACCCTTCTATTCTTGCTTCCCGGTTCGCAGTTGCTGGCCGGTGACAGCCCACAGGAACAGCGTCACGAGTTGATGGAGCAGTCCAAGGATGCCGCCAAGCCGGTGGGCGGCATGCTCAAGGGCGAAATGGAATTCAATGCGGCAACGGCCATGGCCAGCTTCGAATCCTGGGCGACCGTTGCCGGTGAGTTTGGCAAGCTGTTTCCTGAAGGCACTGAGACCGGGTATGACACCGAGGCAAAGAAAGAAATCTGGACGGATCGTGCCGGTTTCGAAGTGGAACTGGCCAAGTTTGACGAGGCTGTCAGCAGGGCTATCGCCGCGAATCCGCAGAGCCTGGACGAACTGAAAGCAGCGGCAGGCCCTGTCTTCAAGAGTTGCAAGAGTTGCCACGAGGCCTATCGGGTAGAGAAGGAATAGCAGGTCGCAGCCAATGCGATGGATATTGGCCGGTCTGGTTGTCGCAGGACTGCTGTTTTGGTGGGTCACAGAACCACCCTCGCTGAATCCGGCAGCATTGCCGGATCATGTAGCGGATTCCGCCAATGGCGAGCTTTTCTTCCACGCCGGTAGTTGCGCCTCGTGTCATGGGGAAGACCTCGCTGGCGGGTTGAATTTACACTCCGATTTCGGAACGTTCGTGGTACCGAATATTTCACCGGATAGCGACAGTGGAATTGGCGGCTGGTCCGACCTTGCATTCGTCAACGCGATGATGCTGGGCGTATCGCCCGGGGGACGGCATTATTACCCGTCATTTCCGTATACTTCCTATACGAGAATGAAAGTTCAGGACCTGCTGGACCTGAAAGCATACCTGGATACGTTTCAGCCGGTGTCCAACAACCCCGGACCGCATGAACTGGATTTTCCCTGGAATGTGCGCAGAGGCATAGGCCTGTGGAAAATGCGGTACCTGTCCCAGGGCCCTGTTGTTGCAGATACATCCGGCAGTAGCGAAATAGAGAGAGGGCGTTACCTGGTGGAAGGGGCCGGGCATTGTGCAGAATGCCATACTTCGAGGGATCGCTTCGGCGGCCTGGAATTGAACCAATGGCTGGCAGGCGCTGCCAATCCCGACGGAGAGGGCAGGGTGCCCAACATCACACCGCACCAGGATGGTCTTGCTGCCTGGTCCGAATCGGAGATAGCTTATTATCTGGAGTCTGGTTTCACGCCCGACTTCGACACCGTCGGCGGTTCGATGGTCGCGGTACAGGAAAACCTGGCGCGGTTAACCGACGCTGACCGCAAGGCCATCTCAGCCTACCTGAAATCAATCCCCGCGCGTCCATAATGTGGTGAACAAACCGGGCCTGAGCCGTTACCAGCGAAAGCGAAGCCTGCTTGGCGTGATCGCCGCGATGGCGGTGGTCAACCTGGTTTATGGAATTACTTTTCCGTTACTCGCCCTGGTGCTCGATGCCCAGGGGGTGAGCAAGACTCTGATCGGTCTCAGCACGATAGCCCAGGCCGCAGCGGTCATCGTCATTGCTCCCTGGACACCTGCGTTGTTGCAGCGCTTTGCGCCTTCAAGGTTGATGCAAACGGTAACCATGGTGCTGGCGGGTCTGTTTATCCTTGCGGGGCTGTTTCCCAACGTGTGGTTCTGGTTTCCGCTGCGTTTCGTTATCGGCGCCATGACGGCCTTACTTTGGATTTCCAGTGAGGCGCTGATCAATGAAATGGCCGAGGAACGTTGGCGCGGCCGTATTATCGGCCTCTATTCCTCGGTTGGCGCAGCCGGCTTCGCGATGGGTCCCTTGCTGTTGATTCTCACGGGCTCGGACGGAATGGCGCCCTTTTATGCCACCACGGCCATGATCCTGTTGGCGGCGATACCCCTGTTCGTGGTGACACACCGAAAGATGGGCTATGCCGAGGAGCAGACCGATGGGCTATGGAAGATTTTTTGGTTGGCGCCCACCGTCATGGTGGCAAACGTGGTCTATGCTGCCGGCGCCGAATCGATGCTCACTTTTTTCCCGATATTCGGGATGAACCTGGGGTTGACGGAAAGTGTGAGTCTGTGGCTGCTGACGGCAGTCGGCCTGGGTGGAATGATTCTGGTGATGCCGATCAGCTGGCTGGCTGATCATGTTGATCGAATGGGGCTGATGGCCTTGTGTGTGTTCCTGACCATGATCGCCCTGTTGCTGATGCCCTGGTTGATCCGGATTCCCTGGGTCGCAGACGTTTATGCCTTTGTATTTGGCGGTGTTGAAGGCATGATTTATGCACTTGGCGTGATCATGGTGGGACAACGGTTCAGAGGAGCCATGCTGGCCACGGCGACGACCCTGTTCACCGCCTGCTGGGGCGCGGGCACATTGTTGGGCCCGTTGCTGGTAGGTATCGGAATGGACTGGTTTGGCGCCGAATATATGCCGATCCTGGTTTTTGGTTTCTTCGCATTGTTCCTGCCGATGCCGGTCGCCAGTTACTTTAACGCTCGCTCCGGTAAGTCTGCTCGATAAACCCGGTGGCCAGGGGATAGGCAGTGCTCCAGGCTTCGATCTGCTTGACCATGGCCGAGGGGCACTGGTGCCGTTCAACTCGAACCGCGTCTGCCCTGCCGCCGCCATATCCAGCCGGTTGCAGCCACAAGCCCATGATCGAGGCGAAGGCCAGGTCGGTGTAATTGATCACGTCACCTCCGAGGATCGATTTTCTGCCATCGGCAAGTTTCGACTCCGCATCCGCCAGTTGGGCGTCGATATGTTCGACTGCTTTCTGGTAACGCGACGGAGTGATCTGGAAAGACTTCCTGATCAGGAAACTGAGCATCGGAAACAGTACTTTGAGCAGCAGGCGTTGCCAATAAGGAATGGCTGGATTGTCACAACCCCATGCATGCTTGGTCAGCCAGGGGTCATCCAGCACGTGGAAGTACACCCATACCTGCAGGTCGACACCACAGCGGTCGAGAGAATTCTCCAATTCAAGTCTCTCAGCTGTCGGTTGCAGGAATTGAGCGGCCTCCGGACGCTCTGCCGAATAGCGACCCCAGAGGTATCGAAGAATCTCGGCAGAATTGCTGATGGACGAGCGGACGGCACCA
>JAOUCS010000181.1 GCA_029859645.1 Lysobacterales bacterium
GTTTGTTAAATACAGTCTATCGTATACGATATTTTCAGCATTCACTGGAGGTCCAGGTCATGAATATCGGACTTTCTCGACGTCCAAAAATCGCAGGGTGTCTGATCGCTTTCACGCTGCTGTTTGCGCAAGGTGCGTTTGCTACGGATTGTGATAGCGGTGAATCAATCATCCTTAATTCTCAGTCCAGCGTGGTCAATTTTCAGGCCGATTACGGCAGCGGCAGAGTCTGCGACACGATCACCGGTGACCTTTGGATCGGAGGCGACGATATTGTTGATCTCCGTCCGCTTTCCGGGCTTGCCTCCATTAACGGCAGTTTATTGATTCAGGAAAACAGCCTGCTGGTCAATCTGGCCGGATTGGAGGGACTCACATCGATTAGAGGGGCTCTGACGATCAGGGAAAACCCTATGCTGGAAGATCTGGACAGTCTCTCGGGACTCACCTCTGTTGGTATGCAATGCGACCGCTCATTCATTCTCTGCCCATCAATCGTCATCAACAGGAACGATGCCCTGACCAGTGTCGCGGGATTAAATCTGCTGACTTCTACACAGGGGGACATCGAAATTTCCAGTAATCCGAAATTGGTTGATCTGGACGGTCTCTCTCACATAACTGAGATTGGCGGTAGTCTGGAGATTATCGACAATGCATTGCTGTCGAACATTCACGGGCTTTCTTTGCTGACGATTGTCGGACATAACCTGGTTCAGTCCCTGGCAATTTACGGCAACCCCAGGCTGACTGATCTGGGTGGGCTCGAAAACCTTCGGAAAGTCGATTGGCTGGAGATTGACGGTAATGAAAGTCTCGTCAATATAGATGGACTTCAAAGCCTTGTTGATCCCGGGCGCTGGATTTATATCTTCTCCAATGACTCGCTTCTAAACGTGGATGGCTTGCGTTCGGTGGAGTACACGAATGATCTCCGTCTTGGATACAATGCTGCCCTCAGCGACTGCCAGGGTGTGGTTACACTGATTGACCCCATCGACGACCACGAGCCAGGCCCCGGTCCCGGTGAATCTGGTATTCCAGACCTGCTGGTCGCACATCTCAATAATAATGCGGTCGGCTGTAACTCTGTCAACGAGGTGTTAGGTGCGGCGCCTTTGAGCCAGATTAATGCGGGCCTCAACGATGCGTGGTTCTATCCCGAAACAAGTGGTCAGGGATTATTCCTTACCGTTTATCCGGAAATTCAGCAAATGTTTCTGACCTGGTTCACCTTTGACCTCAATCGGCCTGATGACAGCATCACAGCCCAGCTGGGCGACCCTGGCCATCGCTGGATTACTGCTCAGGGTAAATTTGCCGAAAATCAGGCTAATCTTGATGTGTGGATGGCCAAAGGAGGCGTGTTCAACTCGCCAGCGCCTGAAGTCTACCTGGAGCCGGATGGCCAGATCACCATTGAATTCAATTCGTGTAATTCCGGGATGCTGCGCTATGAATTCCCGTCGGTTAAACGCCAGGGATCAGTCCCCATTGAGCGCGTGGCATTAGGCAATGTGCCCATTTGCTATGTCCTGGACAAGAATGGGACATTCCCTGCCGACAGCAGGACTGCAGTCAGCACCGACTTCAGCGTCAAGTAGACGACTATCGGCCAGGCGCAGCAATGACCTTGATTTCAAAAGCATCAAATCCACGAATGCGCTCGGAAACTATTGGCGATTCCGATAGGCATCGCTGTAATTTAAAATCGAAACCGTCCCCAGTTTGTCCCCGTTTTCGAACTCATCTCCTCGCACAGTGACTTCCAACATGGACTCTCCAATTTGCTGTGCGCGCACGGCGGCACGGACGGGTGCGAAGAACCAGTACAGCAGTTCCTGGCCCAGGTGTGCCTCCTCTTCTGTTGGCCCGATGTAATCAGGGCGATAAGCGATCACTTTTAGTTTCGTCCCGTCGGCCAGGGCGAATAGCTCCTTCTCAGCCCGGACTTTTTCGCGAGCCCAATGCATGGAAGAGTCTTCGGAGATATCGCTGGAACTGATGTAGTGAAAGCTGATATCCGGTTTTCGGCTGACCTGCAACCATTCCTTTACAAACTGCAGCGGGAAATCGACATGGATAACGCTGTAGGTCTCATCATCTACATTCCGAGAACTGGTGCCCAAAGCCCAATAGACAGTCCTTACGTCCCGGAACCGGTCCTGCACCGCGGAATAGTCAAGATAGTTCGTGTGTTTGGTCATAACGACCTTCCCACGGGCGACACCTGCCTCAATACGGGGTGTAGTGCGGCGTGTGATGACATGAATCGTGTTCACACCAGGGTCTGCCAGTGCAGCCTTGAGGATGCCGTCCCCTGCAGTACCGCTGGCTCCAAAGACTGCAATCTCTTCGATACTTCCGGATCTGGCGTTCGACAGCGGTTCCACCTTCCGATCGTCGAGGAGGTTGGCCATTACACCTATAAAGTAAAACGCGATGAAAAGTACCACTGGTGCAAGAAGGATTGTGCGAAGTCGGGGAAGTTTCATGGTTTGACAAGAATAGGTGGTGCGCAGAGGAATAGCCACAAAGTGCATACAGACCATCCCAGGATTTGCCGGGTTCTCCTCAGGTTCGGCTCTGCCCTTTGTGTCTACTTTGTTGAAAAACTGGCGTTTTCGAGGAAATGGGTCAATAAAATTCCAAATACTTGTCGGAATTCCCCTGATGATTGTTGATACTTTCCGGGTACGGTTCATTTAATGCCAAAGAGTCATGAATTGTGGCCCATACGACGCTTAAAACGAGTTACTCCGCTTTAGCCGACAGGTTAAATCGCTTTCCACAGGGTGCACCGACATCCGATCTGTTGTTCAAGATTTTGTCCATGCTGTTCAGTGAGGAAGAAGCCGGCCTGGTTTCGCTCATGCCCATCAAGCCATTTACAGTTAAAAAAGCCAGCCGTATCTGGAAGAAGAGCCTCTCTGAAACACAAAAAATCCTGGACGAACTGGCCGGTAGAGCCATCCTGATTGACATAGAGCAAGACGGTGAATCGGTCTATGCATTGCCGCCGCCGATGGCTGGTTTTTTTGAGTTTTCTCTGATGCGCGTGCGCGATGATATTGATCAGAAAGTACTGAGCGAGCTTTTTTACCAGTATCTGAATGTAGAGGAGGATTTTATCCGGGAACTGTTTACCCGCGGTGAAACACAGTTGGGGCGAACTTTTGTTCATGAACCGGCGCTTTCCAATGAAAATGCGCTGCATGTACTGGATTACGAACGGGCCAGCGAAGTGATTGAATCGGCCAGCCATATCGGTGTGGGGCGTTGTTACTGCAGGCACAAGATGGAACACGTGGGTAAGGCCTGTTCTGCGCCGCAGGAGATTTGCATGACCTTCAATATAACTGCGGCCTCACTTACCAAACACGGCATGGCTAGTGCGGTTGAAAAGCAGGAATGTCATGACTTATTGCAGCAGGCCTATGAACACAATCTGGTGCAGTTTGGCGAAAATGTGCGCGAGCAGGTGAATTTTATCTGTAATTGTTGCGGCTGCTGTTGTGAGGCAATGATCGCTGCACGCCGATTTGCAATTCTCAACCCGGTGCACACCACGAATTTTATCCCGGTCATCGATGAAGAGACTTGCAATGGTTGCGGTAAATGCGTGAACGTGTGCCCGGTGGAGGCGATGACCCTGGTTTCAGCACATAACCCGCACAAGCCCAGAATGAAATTGGCCCGGTTGAATGAAGATCTGTGCCTGGGTTGCGGTGTGTGCGTACGCAGTTGCAACAAAAAAAACAGTCTGACCCTGGAATCGCGGCCCAAGCGGGTTCTTACCCCATTGAACGGAGCGCACCGGGCCGTGGTGATGGCCATTGAACGCGGTAAATTACAGAACCTGATTTTTGATAATCAGGTCTTATGGAGCCATCGTGCCATGGCAGGCGTGTTGGGTGTGATTTTGAAACTGCCACCCATTAAGCAGGTTATGGCAACCAAGCAGGTTAAATCCCGCTACCTGGAATCGCTGGTCAATTATGCCACCTCTTCAGCCCGTTGAAATTTTCCATATCTGCAACTGGAGTCCGCGAGCCAGCGGTAGAATGATTGTTCGGTGATGCCCAGCTGCTTGACCACCTGGGCGATGGTCACCCAGAATACCGAATACCAACGTAATCCGTTGGCGGCCTAGATGACCGCCAAGTAAGAGGAGTTCAGCGAGAGACCAGGATCAGATACAAGATATCCGCTCCGGTAAAACCTGTTCCGCTTTGAGGCCTTTGAGTCCATCGACCGGTTGAAACAGCAACCTGGAGCAGACCTCTTGAGAAATATTTATCGGCTCGTGATCAACTCAACACGTCGAGCTATGAGCTTTCTTCTTCGTTTGCGTGACACATCACTAAATACCGTGGTCTCCCAGCTGTGATAAGCAATGTAGAGCATCGCGCGCATAGCCAGATCGTCGCCTTCAAATCCCAGTTCTTTCAGTGTGTTTGAAACATATTCCAGACGGAGTTTGCTTGCTTTCTTGACTATTTTGTCCGCAGCCTTATCCTGAGCTGCCAATAGCAGGATGCTGGGCTCGGCTCGAGCCAAATTATTGTCGTGGATGAGCTCCGCCGTAAAAATAAGCCGGGCTTTTGGTTCCATGGCAAGAATGTCCGGGTTCTTTATGATTGCCTCCGTGACCCTATCCAGCCAGTGTTCTAGAAGTTGAGCGATGTAGTTCTCGCGATTCCGGAAGTGCCAGTAGAACCCAGCTCTGGCGATTCCCAGTGTCTGTGCGAGTAAATCAACCTTCACTTCAGTGGCCGGAAAGCGGGTCAGAGCATCCAATCCGACATCCAGCCACTGCTGTTTGGAAACGCCACGTTTTACCGATTCTTTACCCATCCACCAACTCTGTCTCAATGGCTCTGTACAGCCAGTATTCTAGGGCTTTATAGACGATTCTGTCTAGACATACTTATCTAGACATACTTATCTAGACATAAATGTATAGATATAGTAAATTGCGTTCTATTGCTGATCAATTATGACCAAATTTAATTAAGAATCTTTTAGTTCGTTATCACAATTTTTGGAAAACAATCAGGACGTTAAACTATGTTGAGCCTAAGACTGATCATTGTTTGCCTTATCCTCCCACTAGTAGTGAATGCCGGCAATCCTGAAGACTATCGATTCCCCAGAGAGCCGGGAACGACGGAGGATGGCTTCCCACTGGCTCTTAGCGGTGTTCCGATAACAAAGACCCCGGTCATCGCCAATCCAGGCGTCAAGGTCAAAGACTACCCGGAGCACTACATTCCGGGCAGAGAAACCCTTTCTGATGACGAGATGAGAGTCACAGCATGTGGTTCCGGAGGGCCGGCGCCACTGCGTATAAGTCAGGGTGCAGCGTGCTTCCTCGTACAGCTGGGGAATGGCGACACATTCATTTTTGATATAGGTCCCGGG